>CALMDL010000233.1 GCA_937864995.1 uncultured Candidatus Altimarinota bacterium
GTTCTACATCCCATAGGACCAAAATAAATTATTTTACTTCCATATTCACTATGATTTCTTAAAAAAGTTGCTGCCAAATGTTCAATTGCATGCATTTCTGCAGTATTCATAACAGGTTCAGCATTTGGTTTTGTCATTCTTAAATCAAAAGTAGTAACTATACTATTACCTACTTCATCTTTTCTAGAAACAAAAACTCAAGGAAACATTCTTGTATGATCTATCATAAAACTAGCTATTTTTTCCATATTTTTTATTGTAATAAGTTAATTAAATTATTTTTTCTAATACTTTTATACTATTATTCATTGCAAAATCTAGATTTCACATATGTGCGTCTTTTGCATCACTATCTGCTCAATCTGATATAGCTTTTATAAAGATACAATTATCTAGCATATCAAATTCTCTTGCAACTGATGCAACTGCAAATGCTTCCATTTCTATTACATCTGCTTTGTATTTATCTCTTAATTCTAAGACTTTATTATTATCATCTATAAATTGATCTCAAGTTAAACAATAAGCATTGTTTACAAGTTTAAAATCAAAATCTCAATCTAAAGCTAGATTATTATTTATAATTATTTCCTTTTTTGCATAATCTAAATGACTTCAATCAAATGGTAAATACATATCATGTTGAGAAATCTTGTTTACTAAAAATACATCTCAAATAGAAGCATCGTTTCAAAGTAAACTTCATGCTATACCTATATTTATAAGATTAGATATTTCATAATTTAAAAAAAGATATGTAGTTCCAATACTTGCTTGTACTTTTCAAATTCAAGCTAATGCTAAAACTATACTATCATTTTCATATATAGTTAAATTTTTTAATTTTTTTGTATTTTTAAGTCAATATAATTTTATTATATGTACTGCCTCTTCATTCATTGCAGTTATAATCGCTATTTTTTTCAAATATTATTTTATTAAATATATAAACTAAACCGATTATAGTAATTATTTTTAATATTTGAAATTTAATTATATTAAATATAATCTAAAAAAAATATAACAAAAAAATATGATAGAAGAACACGGAAGTTTGGCAGAAAAATTTATAAAAAAAGGGTTTTGGTTATACCTTTTTTCATTTATAATTGGACCTATTTGATACATAATAAAAATCATTATATCATGAGAACTTAGTGTAAGCGAAGTTTGAATACTTTATTGAGTTATAAGTCTTATAACTCTAGTTTCAGCTTATAATGATTTATGATTAACTGATAGTCTCAATTTCTTTGTACCAAAATACATAACAGAAAAAAGATATGATAAAGTTAAATCTATACTAACTTATGCACTTATAGCACAAATGTCAACAGGTATAAGTATAGCCTTATTTTTCTTTTTTGGAGCAGATTTTTTGGCAAACAACTACTTTGATTCAGTTCAAGCAAAAAATGTATTAAAAATCTTTGCATTTTTCTTCTTATGAATAAATATATTTCAAATTATATCTACCTTTTTTATGGTAGTTCAAAATACTCTCTACAACAAAATAATAGAATTTTTTAGAATGATTTTTATATTATTATTTGTTCTTTGAGTATTTTACTTAGACATGTGAAATATAATAAATTTTTCATATGCATGGCTTTTCTGATTGTATATATGAATAATTTTAGCTATAACTATATTTATAAAAAAATACTATAATATATATCTGAAAAATGAAAAAATACTATGGGAAAAATCTCTTTTTAAAGAAATTTTTAAATATGCTTTAACTATATTTATAGGTATGCAAGCATGAGTAATACTTGGACAAATGGATATGCAGATGATTATTCTTATGATATGAACTGAACCTGCTTGATATTATACAAATTATCTAAGTATTATAAGTATACCTTTTTTACTTATTTGACCTATTTTCACTTTACTTTACCCTATGTTTTCACAAATGAATAGTAAATGAGAAATAAGTAAAATAAAAATAGTTAAATCTATATTTCAAAAAAACTTTTTGGTTTTATCAATTGCATTTTCTATATTGTTTTTTGTATTTGCTGAAAAACTTACAATAATACTTTTTTGACCAAAATTTATAGAATCAGCAATAATATTAAAATACTCTATATTGTTTCTTGCATTTAATTTTTTACTACAAATGAACTGAAATATACTTGCAAGTATATGAAAAGTAAAAGAGAGATTAAAAATAGTTTTTATAGCAATTGTATTAAATTTCTTTATGAATTTAATATTTATTCAAACTATTTGAGCCCCATGAGCAGCACTAGCAACATGAATATGATGGGTTTTTATATGGGTTATGGGAGAATATTATTTAGGTAAAGAATATATAGTTTGATTTGATTTTAAATATTTATTTAAAAATATAATAATTTTAACTAGTATATGAATATTGACATATATTTACATTGTACCAGTATTTGAATGATTAAATAGGTTAAACTCATTATTTTTATTCTGTTTTTATTCTGCAATTTATTTTTCAATTTTTGCATTGATAAACAAAAATGACTTTATGTATTTAATTAATGAAGTAAAAAAAATAAGAACTAAAAAAGACTAGAAATCTAGTCTTTTTTTAAATAATTAAATTGATTTAAAAAAATATTTTTTATAATCAATTTAATTGTTAATAATTAATAAAAAAATAATGGAAAATATAATAAAATGATTACAAGAATTAACTACAATACCATGATTACTTGCTTTGTTAAATATAATTATGATTGACATAATTATGAGTTGAGATAATGCAATAATTATATGAATGGCTACTAGAAATTTACCTGAAAAATTGAGAAAAAAAGCAATTATGGTATGAATAATATTAGCAACAGTTTTAAGAATAATTTTAGCATTTTTTGCAGTATATTTACTTTGAATAGTTGGTATTAGATTTGCATGATGAATATTACTTTTATATGTTGTTTGGAAATTTTATAAAGAACTTAGAAATTGAGATACTCATCATGAAAAAACAAAATGATTAAAAGAAATATCTTTTTCTTCTGCTATTTATACTATAATAATAGCTGATGTTTCTATGAGTTTAGATAATGTATTAGCAGTAGCTTGAGCAGCACATTGAAATGTAGTAACACTATGAATATGACTTATTTTTTCTATAATTCTTATGGCTTTTGCTTCTAATTATATAGCAAAAAATTTATGAAAATACCCTCAAATTCAATGGGTTTGATTACTAGTTATACTATTTGTTGCAATAGAAATGATGATAAACTGAGTTCATCAAATTGAAGAAACTATATCTATAAGAAATTTACTTCCATTTATAATTATGACTATTTCTTTAATATTTGTATTTTTACATCAAAAAAAGATTATTGCTCCAAATGAAAAAGCAATAAAATGATTTTTAGATAAGCATTATATAAAAATATTTATGTGATTTCTAATTACAATTATGGTTTTTATAAGTGTTTGAGATATAATAAGTACATATATAAAATCTCATGATGCTTTATTTCTTGCAAGTATATTTATATTTTTATTATTATTTTTAGAATTATTAAGTTTAATTAAAAATAAAAAAGATTAGGTAAAACCTAATCTTTTTTATTATTTTCTATTATTTATTTCTTTTTCAAATAAATGTTTTATAAAAATAAGTCATGTAATTCTTTTTTCAAGAGCTCATTGAACCATTTTCATAAGTTTAGTTTGTTCTATCATTTTATCTATAAGTATAACTCATTTTTTTAAAGTTAAAAGATTTAATGCTTCTATTTTTGGATAAATTTTTGATTCTAGTTTTTCATATTTGCTATATAAAGCCATATCTAAATAACTATTACATTCTCCTGTATGAATTATAGGATTGTCTCAAGCAGCACAAGAATTACCAAAAGTTTCAGCAACTGGATAGCAAGGTGCCATGATACATTGTACTTGAACTTGAGCACAAACTGGTGCATATTCCATAGTACAAATTTTAAAATCCTCCTCTTCCCAAGGTCTTACACATTCACCTTTTTCTTCACTCCAAGTATATCATGCTGAACCAATACAACCATGTTCATCTCTATCATTTCAAACCATAATAGTAGTCATTATTTCACCACTTGCAGTTGATGTTTCTTGACCTTCTATATATTGAGCAGAAGCTGAAAAAGAAAAAGAAATAAATAATAAAATAGCCAATATTTTTTTCATAATCAAAAAATTAAATATATAAATAAATTGTTTTCACATATATTTTAACGAAATAAAAAAAATAAGTGACAAAAAAGTAAAATATCTAATTGTTTTTTTGATTTTTTAGTTTTTAACAAAGTTTTTTAAATAAAGTTGAATTTTAGTCATTTTTTCATATAAATTATTTAGTAATTTATAAATAATTTATATGAAACAAAAAATAATTATAACTTGATGAGCTTGATTTATTGGTTCAAATTTTTTAAATAAATATGTAATTTTGAACCCTGAGATAATTTTTATAAATATAGATGCTCTTACTTATGCTTGAAAACAAGAAAATATTTCTCTAGAAGTAAAAAATTCTCCAAACTATTTTTTTGAAAAAATTGATATTAGAAATGTAGACGAAATAAATAAAGTATATGAAAAATACTCTCCTACTGATATAATTCATTTTGCTGCTGAAAGTCATGTAGATAATAGTATAAAAAATCCAAAAATTTTCACAGAAACTAATGTAATTTGAACTCAAAATTTACTTGATGCTCATAGAAAATTTTCACTTAAAAGATTTCACCACATTTCAACAGATGAAGTTTATTGAGATTTACCAAATTGATGATTTTTTACTGAAGTTACACCAATAAATGCATCTAGTCCTTATAGTGCATCAAAAGCAAGTTCAGATTTAATAGTAAAGGCTTACTGAAGAACATTCTGAGTTAACTATGTTATTACTAGATGTAGTAATAATTATTGACCAAATCAAGATAATGAAAAACTAATTCCTCACTTTATTAATCTTTTAAGAAGTAATAAACCAGTTACAGTTTATTGAGATTGAAGTAATATAAGAGATTGGTTATATGTAGAAGATCATTGTGATGCTATTTGGGAAGTTTTCACAAAAGCAGAAAATAAATCTATATATAATATTTGATGAAATAATGAATATACAAATCTAGAAATCACAAAACTTATTTTAAAAGAAATGGACAAGTGAGAAGAATTTATTAGCTTTGTAGAAGATAGAAAAGGTCATGATGTAAGATATGCAATTGATGCAACTAAAATAAAAAAAGAACTTAACTGGGAACCTAAAGTAAAATTTGAAAACGGAATTGTGAAGACTATAAAATATTATTTAAATAAATAATTATGAAATGAATAATCTTGGCTTGATGAAGCTGAACTAGATTATACCCTATAACTATGGGGATATCTAAACAACTTATGCCAATATATGATAAACCTATGATTTATTATCCATTATCAGTTTTAATGATGGCATGAATAAAAGATATTTTAATCATTA
>CALMDL010000234.1 GCA_937864995.1 uncultured Candidatus Altimarinota bacterium
TCAAATCTAGCCAGTTGGCATTGATCTATCACTTGAATAATTTTTTGTGGATACTCCTTGTCTTCGGCATAAGTCCTAGCAAGAGTAGTCACAATTTGTCCTAAATCACTTTCTCCTTTTTCAAGTTTGTTACGTAATTTCCCATAATATTTTTTTGAATTAAGATTATGGAAATATTTAAAAACACTTTCTATTGTTGATTCAAATGTAAGGATTTTCCTTTTAAATGATAAACCAAAGTGGTTTTTCTTGTATCTTGCAGCTGGACTTGTTCCGTTTCCGGTTTCAAGTACTGCTTGAGCAAGAACAATAGATGTTGGCATATTTTTTGATGCAACACCACTGGTTTCTTCTTTTACTTCTTCAATCAAATCACCCATCTTTTCGATATAATTATAATCGCAAGAGAGTGCCGTTTGTGAGACAAAAATTAAGAGGGAAGTTAAGACATATTTTACAAACTTCATCCGGGAAAAATCTCCATAAAATTAGGCGGCCCTATGATATAATAAATGATGTTAATTGCAAATTTTTTTCAAAAAATAAACCTAATAAAATTATTATTTTATTAGGTTTATTAAATCTCTTAATTTATATTCTATTTTTCAGTGTTCTGGAAGTTCTATTAATATAGTAGGGATATTATAATTTTCATATATATATGTTTCCATAGTTCAAGTGTATTCAGCATTTCATCATTCATTTATCTCATATTCTTTGATTTTTTGCTTCTTAATATAATCATTTTCGAAATCTATGTCATATTTGTAAGTTGGTAATATATTTGAAATTTGATATCAAAAATCAATAACTCTTTTATCATTTATGGAATTATCTGGTATAAAAAGTATATTTCATTTAGAATGTAGTGATATAATTTTATTAAATTTATATTTTTTAAGAGTATCAATTATTACTTCTGTTTCAGATTCACTATTACATCAATTTATTGCTGTTTTTACACTAAGTCAGTTTTTTATAAATGTTTTATCTTCAAAATTTTTTGTACAAAAGTTTCTATTTAAATCAACATTATTTGAATTTACTCTTCATTCTATAAAAGCATCATATCTTATAGGACTATTTTTGTAATATTCCAGTCATTCTGGATTTATAGTTGGGATTATAAACCATCAAGTAATTCATTCTTTTTCAAATTCTTTTACTAAATAATTTGCAGTTTCATATGTTCCATATTCGTATCAACCATGAATATTTGAAAAAATTCAAAAATATCAAGTATTTGGATTTCAGCTATAATATGCATATATTGGAGCTCATAATTTAGAATATCAAAGTATTATTTTTTTAACTTGTTTGTAATATATTTCCAATTCTTTACTAGTTTTATCAAGAGAATAATCAACTATTTTTTTTATATTTGATATATTTTTATTTTCATTTTTTTCTAATTTTGATAATTCTTTTGATAATTTTTTATATATTATTTCTTTTTTTTCTAAATCATTATTTAGAGTTTTATTTATTAAATCATCTAAATTTTTTTGCAATTCACTTCATAAAAATGTTTTATTTTGAATAGTTATTTCTAAATTATCCAACTCATTTTGATTTCAAAAAACAATTTGAGGAGACAATAATAAACTAATTAATATAAGTATTTTTTTCATTTAATTTTTTAGGAGAATTAAAATTTGGCTTTAGTTTATATAAAAATATATTATTTACCACTTTTTTATAAAAAAAGTCACCTTTTTAAAATTAATCGTTATAATAATTACAAGCCTTAAAAAAATTTAATTATTAATTATTTTTTATGAAAAATATATTATCCGTAATTATTTTATTTACTCTTTCTTTATCTTTAGTTTCTGCTGAAGTATGAGGAACTATTACTAGAAGTATCGCTTCATCACCAACTGTTTATAAAACAAGTGAAGAGTTTTTAAAAGCAGAAGGTAATACATGTGAAGTTGCAACTGATGGTTGTAATACAATTACTATATTTAATTGAACTTTATGAGCAAGTACGATGATGTATTGTGAAGATATTTATGGTACAAATGGTCAAGAAAAATGGTCATGTAAAAAACAAAAAGAACCAGTTGTAGAAGAAGGTCCAACTATGTGTACTATGCAATATGATCCAGTTTGTGGAGTTGACTGAGTAACTTATGGTAATTCTTGTAGTGCTTGAAAAGTAAAAGTAGCTTATGCTTGAGAATGTA
>CALMDL010000235.1 GCA_937864995.1 uncultured Candidatus Altimarinota bacterium
TTACATATTGGGTTTGATATATAGAAAATGATCCATATTTAATTGAACAAGTAGATTTGCAAAATAATCTAAAAGATTTATCATCTGAATTAAATCCTATTAGAAAAATTAAGAAACTTGAAAAATTTGCTGATAGTTTGAAGATTGTAAGTAAGTTGAAAAATGTTAAATGGAGTAATGTTCCTAAACCTGATTTGAATAAGATTAATAGTCAAGAATTAAGAAATAGAATAATTCAAAATTATAGGGATTGAGCTACAATATGAAACTGAAGCACCGCTGATGCTATTAGATATACAAAAATTACATGAATAAAAGTATGATGAAGTGATCATATTCAAAAATGAAAAGATGAAATAGTATCTTTAACAAAACTAGTTGAATCTTGAAAACTATGAGATTCAGATAAAAATATAGCAACGAAGATTTTACAAGATTTAACCAATGCATTAAATGGAAAATAATAATAAAGTTCCAACATTAGAGGACCTTATAAAAAATACAGAAAATTTTAATAAAAAATATCCAGATTACGATTATAAAAGTAATATAAATTTACTACAAGAAATTATAAATTTAATATCTAATTTTAAAAATTTTCATAAGTTTTTAGAAGATAAATGTTTTGATGATTATGAATTACCATATATTGTATTCTGAGAATTATTATTATATCTAGAAAAATGTTTTTTTGATAATAATCAAACAGAAGTTATTAATATTTTCTTATATTTATCAGATATATATAAAAATTGAGATATTAAAGTAAAAGACTTAATATTAGTATGACTTTTTGAAAATTTAGATCATTTTACATGAGATCTATGAGATTTATTAAAGAAAATGCCTATAGATTTAAAGAAAGTATTTCTGAAATATTATTCACACTATTTAAAATAATAAATAAAGGTTAGATAAAAAATCTAACTTTTATTTTAATACAAGAAAAAACAACAACAATGTACTAATATATAAACACTATTTTGCAGATGGAAGTGAGTGAGTA
>CALMDL010000236.1 GCA_937864995.1 uncultured Candidatus Altimarinota bacterium
ATTATCATTATATCTTTTTAACGCTAATTTCAACGCCTTATCAATATCAGTATCATCTATTTCTTGTATATATGGATCAAGTGTTATAGCCTGAATAGGTCAAGTTCATGATCAAGTTTCTAAAGTACCAGTATTAGATTCTAATAAAGTTCAAGAATTCGTATCATTTAAAATTAATTTATTAGATTTTAAAAAATAAAAAATAATAATTAATATTAAAATAATTAATAAAATACTAAAAAAACCTAGTAATCATTTATTTATTCAAGTTTTTTTTATATTATTCATAAATATATATTTAAATTTTAAAATAAACTAAATTGTTATATCAATAGTATACTTTTTTTGTAATTTTTTCAATAGTATAAATTTTTTATCTAAATCATAACTTATATGATTAGATAAATATATTTTATTTACATCTGAATATTTGAAATAGAAAGTTCTATTATAATATTGTAAATATTTAAATGTCTCAACAAATTCTTCTAAAGTTTCTTCATGATAATTAAAAATTATATGATTACACAAATTAGTATTAGATTCTTTTTTAATATCTGCTAATATTTCAATTATTTTTTTTACATCATATGATCTATTCATTAATTTTAATATTCTATATGAATAATGTTGCATTGGTATTAATATATATGGTATTTTATTATCATATATATAATTTTTTATATCATCATAATATTTAACTAAATATGATGGATATATGTTTGTTATATGTAATCTTATATTATCAAATAATTTAAAAATTTCTTTAACTAATTTTCAAAAATTTGTTCAAATATCTAATCAATAACTACCACAATCGTCTGATAATAAAAATATTTCTGTTTTTCATTTTAAAACTTCTAATTTAATTTGTTCTATTACTTCTTCTAATTTAAGACTCTTTGTATCACCCTTAATTTTTTTAATATTACAATATGAACAATTTAATGAACATCAATCTGAAATTTCAATAAAAGCTATTTTTTCAAAATTTGCTAGTTCAGAATCATATTTTTTAAATGAATTATCTGTATCTAAAATATTTATTTTTCAATTATGAAAATAATCTCAAATTTTTGTAATTCAAATTTTAAATTCAAAATATTTTTCTACATCAATATAAGATTTTGAGTCAATATATATTATTTTTTCTCAATTAATTCACTTTTACTACTTGAAGTAGAAATATTTTCTATTTTAATGTTTGCAGGAGAAATCAATAATGCATATAGTGAACTACCAATTGACTAAAGATCAATTAGCTTCCTGCTCAATCTATCTACTGATAGAAGTATCAACAGGCTAACCCCGTTATTCCAACGGTTTTTTACTTTGTTTTCAGATTTCGTATTCATCCACTAAGCTAAAG
>CALMDL010000237.1 GCA_937864995.1 uncultured Candidatus Altimarinota bacterium
TTGTATTCCTGAATTGCTTTAGATAAAAGTTGTTGTAATAAATTTTATTTTTGTATTTGGAAGTTTTATTTTATCAATTTTTGCAAGATATTCATCACTAAAAATATCAAGTTTAGTATCCTGTTCTTCTCACAACTTAAAAATTTCTTCTATTCCTTCACTTATAATTGCTTCTTGTATCATTTCTCTTACTTTTTCATTCATTTGACTTACATCAGGAGCCTCTCACTTTGTAAGTTTATGAAGTATAGATTTTATAGCAAAATAGAAATGTATTTGATCTATTTCAGTATCACTTATTTCTTCATTTGAACAAGATAAATTAAAGGCTGAACGAAGTTTTTTAACAAGTCACATAAATCTTTTTTCTATACTTTCAGTAATTTGTACAAATTCAACAGCTTTGTTTAAATTATTAAGTTTTTCTAAAGGAGTTCAAGAAAAATATTTACTTGAATCAAAATTTATAAATAATTTATTTAATAAATCCAAATTGTCTTTTACTACTGTTACAGCTTTCCCAATATCTTCAAAATCACTTCCATCTACATCTGAATATTTTTTTAAAGCAAGATTCATATTGCTTTTTATTCAAATATAATCAACTACAAGTCAACTTTCTTTTCATTCATACACTCTATTTACTCTTGAAATAGTTTGAATAAGTGAATGTTGTTGTAATGGTTTAAAAATGTAAATAGTATCCAAAAATGGTACATCAAAACCTGTAAGCCACATATCAACCACTATTGCAATTTTAAAATTTGATTTTTTATTTTTAAATTGTCTATCATATTCTTTTATATTTTCTTTTGGTCATATATCATCATATAGTTGTTTATTATCATCTTTTCATCTCGTCATTACTAGTTTTATTTTTTCAATTGGTTTGATTTCTTTTCTGTCTTTATCTGATAATTCAACTCAATCATCACATTCTTTTTTTTCTCCCCATTCTGAACGAAGAGAAAGAACTTCTCTATAAAAACTATGAGCTATTGGTCTACTAGGACAAACAAACATAACTTTTCATAAAACTGTAGCTCATTCCTCAATTCTTTTTTCGTAATGTTCAACAAAATCTGAAGCAAGAGTTTTTATCACTTGTGGGTCTCATAAAATAGCTTCCATATTTGTAGTTGCTCTTTTACTTTCTTCTATTTGATATTCATTAGCTCCAGTTTCTTCACACTTTTTATAATAATCCTCTATTTGTCTCAATTTTGTATTATCAAGCAATACTTTTGCAGCTCTTCATTCATACACTATACGAACAGTAATTTGATCTTCTACTGATTCTTTCATAGTATACATATCAACAACTGGTCAAAATACTTCCAAAGTTGCATCAATTGGAGTACCTGTAAATCAAACATAAGTTGCATTTGGTAAACTATCATGAAGATATTTTGCAAATCAATATGAATGAGTAACTCATTTATCACTAATTTTTAATTTTTTATCAAGATTTACTTGAGAACGATGTGCTTCATCAGAAATACAAATAATATTATGTCTTTCACTTAGTAAATCTGTACTTTCAGTAAATTTATGAATAGTTGTCAAAAATACTCATCAACTATTTCTTCATTTTAAATAATTCTTTAAATCTTCTCTTGATTCTACACTTATGATATTTTCATCTCAAATATAATCTTTTGATTCTCAAAATTGAGTTGATAATTGATCATCTAAATCAACTCTATCAGTAATTATAACTATTGTAGGACTTGATAAACTTTTACTTTTCATAAGCAAACGAGTCAGATAAAGCATAGTATAACTTTTTCCTGATCCTGTTGCTCAAAAATATGTTCATCACTTCCCATTTCAATCTGGTTTTTTATTTACTAAAATATTTTCAAAAAGTTTTTTAGTAGCATAAAACTGAGGATAACGACAAACAATTTTTACATCATTCTTTGACTGATCTGGAAAATAAATAAAATCTTTTATCACTTCTAGTAAACGAGTTTTATCAAAAAGTCATTCAATCATAGTAAAAAGAGAATCTATTCCATCTGAAG
>CALMDL010000238.1 GCA_937864995.1 uncultured Candidatus Altimarinota bacterium
ATCTTGTTTGATATTATCATTAGATTTTTTATCTATATTTTCTAAATTTTCTAGTATATCATCATTATTTTCGTTTTTTGGACTAGTCATTATTTATATATTATAAAAATATTTTAATTATAATACCATAATAGGCTCAAATATCCTATAAATATATATTGACAAAAAAAAAAGTCATTTTTTAATGACTTTTTTATAATGCAGCAGCAGCTTGGTTAATAGTAAGCGCAGTTTCTGCAGCAGCAGTTAAGAAAATTAACATATATGTGTTTGAATGAAAATTTGTATGTTTTTCATCCCATGCTTTAACAGCACCAATAACATTTTGTATTTTTGTTTTCATATTTTTATATGATTAATTATTAATGTAAATAAATTGTAACATAGTTTTTATTAAAACACAAAAAAATGAAAAGTAAAATTATACTTTTCATTTTTTATACTCTAATTTTTGTTATTTTATCGTCTTTTTTTCTGTCTATTAAGGCATTTTGAGGAGTGCTAGCTTCTTCTTTTTTTATTTTTAATAATTCTTCTAAATCTACTTCATTAAACTCTAAATCTTGTTTTGAAAGATCAATTTGTTGTACTTCTTCTATTTTTCTAATTGAAAATATAGACTTTACTACTTTAAATTCAATTTCATTTATTAAATCTTTAAATTTAAAGTAAGCTTTTTCTTTGTATACTACTAAAGGATTTTTTTGAGCATATCATTCAAATGCAACTTCTTCTCTAAGTCTACTCATAGAATCAATATGTCTCATCCATAATTCATCAATAGAACTTAAAACAATTCTTCTTTCTAATCCAAAATATTCTGCTTCAGAAATAGCATCTTTTTTAAGATTTTCAAATTCTTCTAAAGTAATATCACTTATATATTTCGCTAATTCTTCAGGATTTGAAATACTGCTTACATCATCAATTTCAACTTTGTCATTTATAGCTTTTAATGCTAAAAATTCGTTTACTTTTTTAATTATTTCTTTATTTCAAATATTTAAACCTTGATTTTTTGTGAATTCTGAAATCACAAGTGAATTTATTTGAGAAGTAATCATATTTCAAATATCTTCATGAATATTTTCACTATCAAGAATTTTATTTCTTCTAGAGTAAATAATATTTCTATGTTTGTTTATAACATCATCATATTCTAAAATATGTTTTCTTATATCAAAATTATGTCATTCAACTTGTTTTTGAACTCAAGTAACTCTTTTTGTTAACATACCACTTTGAGCTAATGGTTCATCATCTGGAAGGGAAGCAAACATAGGAGAATTAAATACTCCAAAAAGTTTATCTCAACCAAAAATTCTCATTATATCATCATTTGGTGATATTAAAAATTGAGTAACTCATGGATCTCATTGTCTACCAGCTCTTCATCTTAATTGGTTGTCAATTCTTCTTGTTTCATGTTTTTCTGTACCAAGAATAATTAATCATCCTAGTTCTTTTACTCATTCTCAAAGTTTTATATCAGTACCTCTTCAAGCCATATTTGTTGCAATTGTTATTGCTCATTTTTGACCAGCTTTAGCAACTATTTCAGCTTCGCTTTCGTGATATTTTGCATTTAAAACACTATGAGGAATATTTTCTTTTTTTAATCTTTCACTTAAATATTCACTTTTTTCTACTGAAACTGTACCAACAAGAATTGGTTGTCCAGTTTGATTCATCTCTTTTATAAGTCTAACTACATAATCAAATTTACCTTTTTCATTTTTGAAAAGTAAATCAGGTCTATCTTCTCTAGCTATTGGTTTATTAGTTGGAATTACAAGAGTATCAAGTCAGTAAACTTTGTAAAACTCTTCAGCTTCAGTAAGAGCTGTACCAGTCATACCTGCCAATTTCCAATACATTCTAAAATAATTTTGAAATGTAATAGACGCTAGCGTTTTACTTTCTTGTTTTATTTCTACATTTTCTTTTGCTTCTATTGCTTGGTGAAGTCATTCAGAGTATCTTCTACCGGCTAAAACTCTACCTGTATGTTCATCAACTATTTGAACTTCTCAATTTATAACTAAATAGTCTTTATCTTTATGATAAACAGCCATTGCTTTTAGAGCATTTTCTACATGGTGAATATCATTATAGTGATTTGAAACATATATATTGTCTATTCTTAATAATTCTTCTATTTTTTTAATTCAATCTTCTGTTAGAGTTGCTGTTTTTTGTTTTTCATCAATTTTGTAATGCACTCAATTTTGTAAATGTTTTATAAGTGCAGCAAATTGCATATATTTACTAGTTGGTTGATTATCAGGCATAGAGATAATCAATGGAGTTCTAGCTTCATCAATCAAGATAGAATCAACTTCATCTATAATAGCAAAAAACAATCTAGATTGTGATTTATCATCTTTTGAAATAACCATATTATCTCTAAGATAATCAAATCCTAATTCATTATTTGTTGCATAAACGATGTCACATTTATAATTTTCTTTTTTAGCTTGTTTTCATTGAGAATTAACAACAACTCAAGTAGTTAATCATAACGCACTATATAAAATCCCCATTTCTCCACTATCTCTAGTAGCTAGGTAATCATTTACAGTAACTATATGAACACTATTTCAAGTAAGTGCATTTAGGTAAGCAGGAAGAGTTGCAACTAGAGTTTTTCATTCTCAAGTTTTCATTTCACTTATATTTCATTCGTGAATTGCTAGACCTCAAATAAGTTGTACATCATAAGGAATCATATTCCAATTTATACTTCTACCATCTTTTAATTCAAAAGTTTGTCA
>CALMDL010000239.1 GCA_937864995.1 uncultured Candidatus Altimarinota bacterium
AAAAGATGAAATTTTATTACCTTCAAATAAGATCAAAATATCCTTTATTGACTCAAAAGAGACTTTAGAGGAAATGAGAAATAATGATAAAAGAAAAATACAAATTTCAATTGATAAATTTAAAAAATCTTTAAACAAAGAACAAATAAAAATATTTTCTGAGAATATTGAACCATATATAGATAATTTTTGAGAATTTAATGACCCAGATGATAGATTTGATTTACAATTTGCAAAAAACTGGATTTTCAACAGAGTTATGGAGCTTTGATATTCTGCTGAATTACATTGAAATTATGATGAAAACATTGATTATAGATATACAAGAGATAGTAATAAAAGCGAAAGAATATGAAAAAAATATCAATGGATTGCCTATCATGAATTTCTTGCAATTGTATCAGATCATTATAATTTTAAAAATTTTTGGCAATGAGATGAAAAGATTGATAAATATAAATGAGCCTGGGATCCACATGAAAGAGATATTGATTTAAGTTTTTTAATACAAAATGATTATCATATTGAAAAGTTATCAACTTTTAATAAACGGAATGACGAAATAACATCTTATGACTTATATAATAGTTGAGAAAAGGATAATCTATTATGGATTAAAAATTTTTCAGACATACCGAATTTTAAGAATTTAATAAATATTATCGATGACAATGGTAATGAGTGGCTTTTATTAGAATGATCATATAAATGGGAAGAAGAAACTCCTCCTGAACATGATAAATATGATTTTCCAATAAGAGAAATTTGGTGTAATATTAAAAGTTATATTATTAAATGAACAGATTGCAGAGAATTTGAAGACTGGCTTAAAAATCAAGATTTTATGTGAAGATGGATGCCAAAATCAAATTCATTTTATGAAGTATTTCTATGAGAATTTCCAAATTCAGAAGCTTTTGATTGCATAAGATGAGATTATAATATATTTAGAACAATTGATTCTAATGACCAACATTGAAAAACAGAAGTTAAGGTTATAGTTACTGATGATGAGTATTCGAAAGAAAGTTGATATGACTGTTCTGGTGATTGATCAGTAAGATTGTCACTACCAAATAAATGGATTATAAATAATATGAAACTTATTCATAGGGATTTAAATTGAATATTTTATGATATTGATTGAAATATTATATCATTTTGTAATTGAATTTTTACTGAAAGAAAACCATCGTGATTACTTATAAATAAGAATAAATTTTTAGATTTTTTGAATAAAGAATGATATGCTTTATATTGGACTTTAATATGAGAAAAACAAATGATATGATGAAGAATGTCTTGAGAAGATAATATATGAAGAACTGAATATTCTTGAAGTTTTAAGGTGTGAGAATCAGAGGAAATTATTTGAGAGATAAATGCTAAGTTCAGTAAATAATTTAATAAAAAACAATAGGAACTTATAGAAATTTATTTTATTATTCATAGCTTTAAACTTATATGGATTTTTTGTAAATATTTGTTATAATTTTAAAAATTATTTTATAAACAAAATAAAATATGAATTACAATTTTAAGTATCCAAGATGATCTGAGTGGAGAAAATGGGATCTACATGTTCATACAAAGTGAACAATGAAAAATGATCAATTTACTTCAAGTGATTTTAATGCTTTTTGTATTACTTTTTTTAAAAAAGCAATAGAAAACAATATTACTGTTATAGGTATAACAGAT
>CALMDL010000240.1 GCA_937864995.1 uncultured Candidatus Altimarinota bacterium
GTTAATCTATTTTTATAGTCATAATAATATTTAAACTTTTTATCTTGTTTTAGATTTCCATTATTATCATATGTATATGATATATTTTCATCTTTTCATTTATAATTTAGTATATCTAGGTTTATATATTGGTTTAGATTGTTTGTTGTATACTCATAATTTTCTACATCTTTTTTTCCTCATTTTCATACTATTTTCTCTTTTATAATACTAGATTTTAACCTATTTCATACACTATCATAATCAAAATTTTCTTGTTTCTTTATTGTTTGTTTATTTTGATAATCAGCTTTAATTATTCTTCATAATATATCATATACATAATCATTTTTAAAATCGCTTGTTATATTTCAAGTTGTATTATATGTATAGTTGAAGTTATTTATAGTTCACTCATTATTTGTTGTAGTCAAACTAGCTATTCTTAATAACTCATCATAGCTATAATTTGTTGTTACTCAATTTCATAGTGTTTGTTTTGTTTGAGTAAGTGAATTATATGTGTAATCAGCTATATTTTCAGTTCAGTTTTTTACACTTAGTAATCTATTTTGTATATCATAACTATAATTTGTATTGTTTATACTTGTTATATTATTATTTACATCATATGTATAGTTTATAGTTTGATTTGAGTTTGTTTCATTTGTTAATCTATTTAAACTATCAAAATTAAAACTTACATCATTTCATAGATTATCTGTTCAACTTGTTAATCTACCTAGTTCATCATATGTATATGTTTCACTTGTAACTCATAGAACTCATGTACCAGTTTGGATATTTCTACTTGTTAATCTGTTTAAATTATCATAGTTATTTATAACTATTGTTCCATTTGGATCTGTTCTTTTTATTAGATTTCAAGATATATCATATTCTTGAGTTAGGATATTTCAGTCTGGATATACTTGTTTAACTAGTCTATTTAAACTGTCATAAACGTAAGTTGTAATATTGTTATTTGCATCTATTACCTTTGTTCTATTTCAGTTTATATCGTATTCGTATTTAGTTGTT
>CALMDL010000241.1 GCA_937864995.1 uncultured Candidatus Altimarinota bacterium
TTATTTAAAAATAAAAAAAGAAGTATAAAAAAAATTATTTTTTCATTATTATCTAAACCTTTTAAACTTATTTTTAAGTTTAAATTCTTAAAAGTAATAAGAAGAAAAATATATACTTTTATTTGATGATCAGATTATATTAAAAGTGAAGATATTCCTTTTTTAAAGGAAACATACCTAAATATAATAAATAATGATATAAGTGATGAAATAAAAAATATAAATAATGATACACTTTTAATATGGTGAAAAAAAGATACTTTTACTCCAGTTAGTGATGCATATTTCATGAGAAAAAATATTAAAAATTCTAAATTAGTTATATTAGAAGATCAATCACATTCAATTCATTTAAAAAATCCTTTTTTACTTGTAGATACTTTTATAAAAAATATATAAAATTATGGAAATAAATTACGAATTATTAATTTCACTTTCTATTTTACCAATTTTAAACAAGGTTTTATTTTGGTTTTTTACAATTCAATTAAAAGAATATAGATTTGATAGATTCAAAGAATATTTATTCACGAATCAATGAAAAAAAGCAGTATTTAATTTTTTATTTTATATTGAATTCCCAATTTTTATTTTTGTTTTTTGATATTATTTTAGTCCATTATTTGAAATTTACGCTTATCAAGTAGTAATATATTTATTATTAGTTGAAAGTATTTTTGTATTATCAAAAATACTTAGAAGAAAAATGATTATACCAAAATTTACTTCAAGATTACTTTTTACAAGCTTTATTTTTGTTTTCATAGAGATTATATTTTTCTTTATATTAAATAATAATTATTTATTTATATTATTAAATTTAGTTCTCAATTTTTCTTTTATTTTTTTATCTGTTTTTTTAAGTTTACCAATTGTAAATTATCTTAAAAATAAAAGAATAAGTACAGCAAAAAAAATAAGTAAAAGTGCTAATAAACCTGTAAAAATATGAATTACTTGAAGTTATTGAAAATCAAGTGTAAAAGAATACTTAACTCAAATCTTGGAAAAACAAAATAAAGTGTTATCAACACCAAAAAATATAAATACAGAATTAGGTGTATCAGATTTAATTATAAATAAACTTAAAAATAAGTATGATTATTTTGTTGTTGAAATGTGAGCATATAAAATATGAGAAATAGATACACTTTGAGAAATAGTTGATCACAAATATGGTTTTTTA
>CALMDL010000242.1 GCA_937864995.1 uncultured Candidatus Altimarinota bacterium
CAGCTGCAAAATTCATCTTTTTTTCCTCAACAAGGTTAGAAAATTTAAGCAAGCAGATTATATAAAACTTTTATTCTAAATCAATTTATATTTGAAAAAAATCGTTTATTGATATATACTTAAATTATTAATAAATAATTTTTAATTTATGAAAAAATTAATCTATATTTTTCTTGTTATAGTCCTACTTTTTTTACTAACTATATTTCCATATTTAATTTTAGTTTCATTTTTTCCTCAACTAGATCCTTATATACTATTATTATTTACATATATAATTGCATCTTGATTATTTCTTTGAAAATATTGGTGGAGATATGTTTATATATTAAACATGCATCCTAGAAAATGAAGACCTTTTTTTCTACCTAAAAAAACTAAGAAAAAAAATAAAAAATAATTTGCTTTTAAATAAAAATTACTATACTTTGTATAGTAATTTTTATTTAAAATTTATGAAAAAAACACCACTTATATATGTAGATCATGGTAGTCCTATGAGGATTTTGGAGTCAAATCCTATCAATGAGAAACTTTCTTTAATTTGAAAATCACTAGAAAAATCTGACATAAAAGCTATACTTATAGTTTCAGCTCATTGGATTACTAGATGAACTCATATAACAACAAATACTGATTTAGAAACAATTCATGATTTTTATGGGTTCAGAGATGATTTATATGATTTAAATTATCCTGCAAAAACTTCAGTTTTTTTGATAGATGAAATTAAAAAAATATTACCATTTGTTATAGAAGATTCAACTTACGGGCTTGATCATTGAGCTTGGACTGTTTTAAAAAAATTATTTCCAGATGCTCAAATTCCTGTTGTACAAATAAGTATTGACTCTTCACTTGATTCAAAAGATTATTTTGAAATATGAAAAAAATTATCAATTTTGAGAGAAAAGGGAGTACTTATAATTTGAAGTTGAAGTATAGTTCATAATTTGAGAGATTTTTCTTGGGAAGAAAATATAATTTATCCTTGGGCAAGAGATTTTGATGAAAAAATAAAAAAATCTATATTAGAAAATGATTTTGAAACTATAGTTAATTATGAAAATATAGAAAATTATAAAAAAAGTGTGCCTAGTTTTGATCATTTTGTACCTCTTTTATATATTTTATGAGCAACTTCAGAAGGTGAAAAACTGATTTATGATTATGAAAACATAAGTAATTGATCACTTACAAACAATATAATAATTACAAAATAACTCTTTTTTAGAGTTATTTTTTTGATTTTTTAAAACAATAGAGTAATATAAAAGTATATATTTTGTATATATTATAAATATGAAATTTAATACTTCAAAAAAAATTTGGGCACATATAGATTGTGATAGTTTTTTCGCTGAATGTGAGATCCTTAAAAATCCAAAAATTAAAGATGATTTTGTTATAGTAGGTGATGAAATAGTTTTGGCTTGTAATTATAAAACAAAAGCATTTGGGATAAAAACTTGAACTCCTATATGGCAAGCTCGTGAAATACTCAAAAATAAATGAGTTTATTTAAGTTCTGATCATGATTTTTATAGTTTGGTTTCTAGTAAACTTATGTCTTATTTAGAGGAAAAAACTCTTGAAGTTTTGCCTTTTTCTATAGATGAAGCTTTTTGTGATATAACTGGACTTTGTGAATTATATTGAATTGATTTAGAAATATATATTAAAAATTTGCAAAATGATATACTTAAAAAAATATGAATTCCTGTCAGTATTTGAGTATCTACTACAAAAATAAAAGCAAAAATTTTTTCCAAGTTAAATAAACCATTTGGTTTTTTTATAGATTTGAGTTGTAGTAGTGAATTATATAAAACTCTTGAGCTTAAAATAGTTCCTTTTATCTGAAAAAGTATGCAAGAAAAACTTAAATATAAATGCTCAAATGTCTATGATTTTGTTTCTTTATGATATTGGTATCTGAAAAATAATATATGAAAAAATGCAACTGATTTGTGGCTTGAATTATCTTGAGTAAGTGCTTTTTTTATAAAGAAAAATAATTTTTCAAAGTCTATAAGTAGAGGTAGAAGCTTTAATAAAAATATAACAAATGATAGTGATTTTTTATTAAAAGAACTTATATCAAATTTCAATTTTTTATTTGAGGAACTTATATTAAAAAATTATGAAACAAAAAGAGTTTCTATATTTTTTAGAGATAAGCAAAAAGAGACTTTTATATTTCATTATACTTTGCCTTGTTTTACTATTGATAGAAAAGTTCTTTTGGAAGTAATAAAAAATATGTTTAAGTTATATTTTGATTATAGAATTTTTTATAGAAGTACTTGAATAGTTTTTTCTAATTTAAAAGATAGAAGTTTTCATCAAACAAATATTTTTGAAAATAATTTTTCAAAAATAAATACAAAAAAAGAAATTTATACAATAATAAATGATATAAATCTAAAATATGATAATCATAAAATATCTTTTGGTATGGATTTAGTAGGGAAAAATTTTCCTTCTAAATTAGGTATAAGAAAATAATAATTTGTAATAATTTAATTATTAATTAATATATATGTAATTTAAAATTAAATTTTATATTTTGAAAAAATTTATTTTACATCTTATATTTACTATATTTATATTTGTAAATTTTAGTCATAACGCAGTTATGGCTTTTGGTGATGAAATAAGTTTTTCTATGTGAAATCATAACATGGAAGTTCAAAATATACCTGATTGTCATCACTCTGATACTAATGATTTTGATGATTGTCAAAGTGTATGTTGTTATGAAAAAGATTATACAACAAATAATTCTTTGATAACAAATAATATTCAAAATACATTTAAAAAATATAAAACCATAATTTCATTTTTTGAGATTTGAATTATAGATAATTTAGTTTTTGATTGGAATTTTGTTTGAAATATATCGCCACCAAATTATAAAATATCATTATTACTACAAAATAAATCATATATAAATCTGATTTGAATAGTTAAATCAAATACTTAATAAAAACTATATAAAAAATATAGGCGTTTTTTTATGCCAAAATTCTTTTAAAGAATTTAATATATTTTAAATATATAGTTTTTATTTTGTTTAAAATTTAAAAAATGAAAAAAATAATTCAAATTAAATGAATGCATTGTATAAGTTGTGAAATG
>CALMDL010000243.1 GCA_937864995.1 uncultured Candidatus Altimarinota bacterium
ACAAGTTCTGAAGCAAAAATTAAATTAACTCAATTTGCAGAAGAAAAATGATTCTGACATAAAAAAGTTAATTTTAAACTAAGAGATTGGTTATTTTCTAGACAAAGATATTGGTGAGAACCTATTCCTTTGATTCATTTAGAATTAAGTGAATTAAAAAAATTACCTCACATAACAAGTTTAGAAGAAGCAACTGATGAAAATATGGCTTATATACTAAAAAGAATGCCTTTAGAAAATGAAAATTGTTCTTGAGCGACTTGTGGATGTGGTCATGTTAGAGAATTAGTTTTGAACTGAAAAGTTTTTAGCAAGATTTATGATGGTATTTATGGAAAAATAATTTGTGATTACAGATTACCTCTTGAATTACCAAATGTAGATGATTTTGCACCTGCTTGAGATGGTAATTCTCCTCTTGCAAAAGTTGATAGTTTTGTAAATGTAGCTTTAGCTGACAATTTAAACTGAAAAAGGGAAACAAACACTATGCCTCAATGGGGTTGAAGTTGTTGGTATTATCTTAGATATATGGACAATGAAAACGATAATGAATTAGTAAATAAAGAAGTAGAAAAATATTGGGGACAAGTTGACTCTTATGTAGGTTGAGCTGAACATGCTGTTTTACATTTACTTTATGCTAGATTTTGGCATAAATTCTTATTTGATATCTGAGTAGTTTCATTTGATGAGCCATTTTTTAGATTGAGAAATCAATGACTTATTTTAGCTCATGCTTATCAAAGAAAAAATGGATGATTATTAGCAAATGACTTAGTTGAAGAAAAAGATGGTAAATATTATGAGATAGAAACTGGTGAAGAAGTAGACAAAATAGTTTCAAAAATGTCAAAATCTTTAAAAAATGTTATTAATCCTGATGATATAGTAGAAGAATATGGTGCTGATAGTTTAAGACTATATGAAATGTATATGGCAGAATTTAAAGATGCTGCTCCATGGGATACAAAAGGTATAATTTGAGTAAGAAGGTTTATAGAAAAAGCTGAAAGATTATTTACAAGTGAAGCAAAAATATCTACTGAAGATGATAAAACTACTATGAAATTGGTACATAAAACTATTAAAAAAGTACAAAATGACATAGAAAATTATAAATTCAATACGGCAATTGCATCTCTTATGATTCTTGTAAATAACTGATTACCAAAAGATATAGAGTTACAAAGAGAATGGAGAAAAACATTTTTAATATTATTAAACCCATTTACTCCTCACTTAGCTGAAGAACTTTGGGAAAGAATGAATAAAGACAAAGTAAATTCAATTTCTCTAGAATCTTGGCCAAAATACGATGAAGCTATGACAATTGATGACACTGTAACTATTTGAGTTCAAGTACTTGGAAAACTTAGATGAACAATTGAAATAAACAAAGATGAGGAACAAGCAAGTGTTTTAGAAAAAGCTAGAAATAATGAAGAAGTTGCAAAATGGTTAGAATGAAAAGAAATAGTAAAAGAAATATATGTTCCATGAAAAATAGTTAATATAGTTGTTAAATAAAAAAATATGGATAATTGATTAAAAATACTTGAATTTTTAAAAACTATTGAATGAGTTAAATCAACTCTTAGACATAATTGGATGATATCTTGAAGACAAGAAAGTGTTGCAGAGCACACCTGGAGATTTGTTTTGTTTTTTATATTAATTCAAGATATTAAAAAATATGATATTGATATAGTTAAAACTATTAAAATGATTTTAATTCATGATATTCCTGAATTAATTGACTGAGATATTCCTGGTTTTGAAAAAGAGAAAAATCAGAAAAAACATGATGAAAATGAATTAGAAAATGCTAAAAAAATTTTTTGAATATTACCTAAACCATTAGATCAAGAATATTTAGAAATATACTTAGAATTTGAAGAACAAAAATCAAAAGAAGCAAGATTAGCAAAAGCATTAGATAAAATAGAAACTAACTTGCAGCATATGGAATCATGACCAAAATATTGGTCAGATAAAGAAAGATGAGACCATATGATAAATTATCCAAATAAAGCTTTAGAAAAATTAAATGAGCCTTTTATAACAGATATATGGGAAAATATTAAAAAAGAAATAGTAAAATTAACATATGAATAAAAAAACTCTGCTTCGCAGAGTTTTTTTATATTTTCAGAGTATTTATCTCTCTTTTTGCACTATCGACCATATAGTTAGTTTTACAATTTGGACAAGAAAGATAATATTCATAATAATAATTTTGAGTTTTTGTTTTAGATGTATGCTTTGGTATTTTCTTTTCAACAGAAGTTCAACATTTACGGCAAGCATCTCCAGATTTTAAAACTTTTATATTTTTGTCTATTATTTTTTTATCTGAAACATCGTTCTTTTGCAAAAAATTATTAGTCATTTTTTGAAGTTCTTCATCACTAGGCATATAATTAATATCGTCAATTAAATTGTCCATATTCATAGCAAGAGTAGCTAATTCATCACATCTTTCATTTTCTAAGTGTCCATTATGTCATTTTACCCAATGAAATTTTACATCATGATATGAAACTAATTCAAGCAATTTTTCCCATAGATCATAATTGACAGCTTTCTCTGTTTTCGTTCTATACCAATTATTTTCTTTCCATTTTTTTGCCCATCACTTTTCTATACCATTTATAGTATATTGAGAATCAGTATATAGATTTACTTTTGATTTTTTTGTTAGTTTTTCAAGTCAAGTTATAGCTCAAGTTAATTCCATTCTATTATTTGTTGTCAGCTTGTAACCTGCAGAAAACTCTTTTTTGATTCATTTATAACTTAGTATAACTCAATAAGCTCATTTTCATGGATTTGGATTTGCTCATCAATCTGAAAAAATATCTACTTCTGGAAGCATTTTTATTATTTAAAAATTAATTTATAAAAATATAATTAAATAATGCTTTTATACAAATAAAAAGGTCTAAATAGACCTTTTTATTATTTCAAATTAGAATTTACAAAATCCCAATTAACTAGATTCCAAAAATTTTCTAGATATTTTGGTCTAGCATTTCTTGTATCTATGTAATAAGCATGCTCCCAAACATCTACAACTAAAAGAGATTTTTTATCAGTTGTCAAAGTTGTTGCTGCATTACTTGTATTATAAATTTCTAATTTTAAATCAGAGTTTAAAACAAGCCAAGTCCATCCAGAACCAAAATTTCAAATAGCACTCAAGCTAAATTTTTCTTTGAAATTCTCAAAACTTCAAAAATCTCTATCAATAAGTTTAGAAACTTCTCCATTTGCTACTCCTCATGCATTTGGTGATAAACAATTCCAATAAAAAGTATGATTCCAAACTTGTGCTGCATTATTAAAAATACCAGCGATTGATTTTTTAATTATTTCTTCAAGACTCATATTTTCAAACTCAGTTCAAACAATCAAATTATTTAAGTTTGTTACATAAGCTTGATGATGTTTACCATAATGGTATTCTAGAGTTTCAGCTGAAATATATGGTTCTAAAGCATTTTTTTCATAAGGTAATTTTGGTAATTCAAACATATTTATTTATTAAAAATTAAAACATTACTAAAATAGTAATCATTCTCATTTTAAAATCAAGAAAAAAGATAAAAATCATGATTTTTATCTTTTAAACTTTCTAAGTAATTGTAATAAATTGTATTTTATTTTATTATTTACAAATATATAACTATAGCTTACTTTTACTATATTTGATGTAAATTTAGATTTAAAATCTGTAACTCATTGTAAGTGACTATTTTCTTCTCATGGAGTTGCTACTCATAGAAAATCATATATTTTCATTCATAGCTCTTTTGCTTTACATATAGCAGTCCATTGAAGTAAATATGGTGACATCAAATTCCTATAATTACTATCACTAGTAGATGCTCAATAATAATAAATTGCTTCATTTCAAACAAATGTAAAAATACCAGCTGAAATAGCTTTATCATTTAAAAAAGCTATAAATAATTTTGATTCTTTTATACTATTTAAAAATGTCATATAATAATCTAAACTATTTCAATTAAAATTATCTCTTGAAGTAGTTTCAAGCATAAGATTATAAAAAATCTCTATATTTTCTTTTGTTTTTTCTACTTCTTTAACTAATACTCACTTTTTTTCAGCCAGCTTAATATTGTATCTACCTTTTGGTTTCATTAATGATAAAATATCGTCTTCACTTAAATTCAAATCAATAATTGCAGTATATGGAGTTATAAATTTTTTATAATAACTATTTGTAAATCATTTTAATTCTATAAATAAATTATTTTTATAACCCAAAGTTTCAAATTGAATAAATAATGATTTTTCAATTTTACAAAGTGATTTAACCTTGTCTAAAAAATCATTATTTATTCAATTTACTCACAAAACAAATAATCAAAATTGACCAAGTCAAATACTTCTTTTTTCTATAAAAATATTATCAATCTCTATTATTTTTTCAATTTGTTTGGATTTTAAAAGCATTTCTTGCCAAGATTTTGTTTGCCAAATAGACATTATTTTGTTATTAATTCGATATAAGATTTTTTAACTCAAGTTCTAGCATCAATTTGTAAATGTTCTAAAACATCCAAAATTGTTGATTTTCATGTTTTTTCATCAAACTTAAACATAAGATAATTATCTCCATTTTCAAGTTCATCTAAACATATCAAAACTCACGATAAGAAGAATGTTCTTCTTAGTTTCGATATTTCTATAATCTCATTAGGATAAAGTTCTTTAAAAGCCAATAAAGTATTATAATCTATGAAAAATTTCATTGAGTATCTATCCTCATATAACTTTTTATCACTTTTTGGTCAAAAATATGTAAAAAAATACCTATTAAATCATATTTTTCATATTTTTAAAATTTCACCTGTTTTTTTAAAATTTCAATTACTTGGATTAAAGAAAAAATCGGTTTGTTCTATTTTTCAAACATAACTACCTCATAATTTATAAATAATTTCATCTAAAACTCATTTTAAATCTTTTTTTGTAACCTTAAATCTAAGCTTTGTTTCTTTTATTTTTGCATTTTTTGCTTCAAGCTCAGGTATATAATCATTAATCAATATTACATTTGAATTTTTTTTCGTTGGTTCTATATATTTTTTATGCATAGGTGAAACAACTTCTAAAAAATATTTTAATATATCTTTTGGTTTATCTCATGTTCTTTCTACATCTCTAAACAATCTTCTTAATATTTGACTATGGCTTCATAAATCAACAAATATTTTATAATCTCAAAGTTTAGAAATCTTATCAGTTAATGCAAAAAGTCATTCAACAATTATAATTTTACTAGATTTAATTTTTATAGCATCCATTTTTGGATCATTTCTAAAATCAAAATCTGGTATCATTACATCATTTCATTTTTTTAAATCTTTAAGATGCTTAAAAAATAATTCCAAATTTAAAACTTCTGGTTGGTCAAAATTATAAAGAGGATGTTCTTTCATAAAACTAGGTCCTCTATAATAATTATCCATAGATAATATTTGAGAATCTGGGAAAAAATCATTCAATCTTTTTGCAACAGCACTAGTTTTTCAACTTGCAGTTCATCATGCAACCAAAATAACAAAAACTCATTTAGTTTTAGATATTTTATTATTAATTTGGTCTTTAACAATTTCAACTCAATCAATTAGATTGTATTTTTCTATATTTGTTTTTTTAAAAATCATAATTATTTTTTTAAATGATTAATAGCATCATGTGTTATTTTTCTACCTCTTGGTGTTCTTTCTATAAAACCAATTTGTAATAAATATGGTTCTACAACATCTTCAAGAGTAGATTCTTCTTCTCAAATTGCACTAGAAAGAGTATTTAATCAAACAGGTCATCATGAGAATTTATCATTGATTGTATTTAAATATTTTCTATCTAAATAATCAAGTCACAAATCATCAATTCATATATCTGAAAAAATTTCATCAATTATATTTTGATTTTGTAAGTCTTTTCAAATAGTATGATAATCCCTTATGATTTTTAATAATCTATTTGAAATTCTAGGTGTTCATCTAGATTTTTTAGATATAGAATCAAGAGCATAATTAGAAAGGCTTAAATCTAATTTAAATGAGTTATTATGAATAATTTTTGATAATTCATCGCTACTATAAAAATCAAGTTTTAAAATATTTCAAAATCTATCTCTAAGTGGGTTTGAAAGTGCTGATAATCTAGTTGTTGCTCAAATTAAACAAAATCTTTTTAATGGTAATTTTACACTTTGTGCTCAAGTTCAACTTCATACCATAATATCTATTTCAAAATCTTCCATTGCTGTATAAAGTATCTCTTCGACTTGGGGTCTAAGTCTATGAATTTCATCAATAAAAAGAATATCTCCCTCTTCTAAATTTGACAATATACTAACCAAATCTGATTGTTTTTCTATTGCAGGTCAACTTGTAGATTTAAGATTTGATTCCATTTCATGAGCGATAATATTTGAAATAGTTGTTTTTCAAAGTCATGGCGGTCAGTAAAAAAGAATATGATCTAATGTCTCTCATCTAATTTTTGAAGAATTTATTGAAACACTTAAATGCTTTTTAATACTATCTTGTCAAACATAATCTTCTAGTTTCAATGGTCTTAATATATTTGAAAAAAAGGTTTTATCATTTATATTTTCAGTTGGGGTTACAACTCTAGAAATATCTTCATTTTTACTTGACTCAATCATAATTTAATTTTCAGTTATATATTTTGTATATATTTTATAGATATAAATAATTTTGTAAAGTTTAAATAATAAGAAGCAATATTTGCATAATAGTATTTTTTAATTATAATGAGAATAATTATTATTTACGAATAAAAAATGCTTAAAATAGAAACTTGAAATGATAATCCTATACTTAGAAGAGTTGCAGACAAAATAACAGATAAAAATTTTAATGAAGCCGTAAAATTAGGCCGTGAAATGCTAAAATATATTAAAGACCCTGAAAATGGTTGAGTTTGACTTGCTGCACCTCAAGTATGACATTCTATAAGACTTATTATAGTTAGTCTATTAAAAGATCGGGAAGATGAAAATTTTAAAACAGTGGTAATGATAAATCCTGAAATAATAGAACATTCTAATAATACTGAATGTGATAGTGAATGATGCTTATCTATACCTGGTGAAAAATGAGATGTTATAAGATATAAAACAATAAAATTGAGTTATATTGATGAAAAAAAATCTAAAAAAACTCTTATACTTGAATGATTAAGTGCTAGAATAGTACAACATGAAATAGATCATTTAGATGGTAAACTATTTACAGATTATTTAAACAAATAAAAAACACTTCTTAGGAAGTGTTTTTTATTAATTAAATTTAGAATAATCAAACATTTTTAATTCAGCATCAACTTTTCTAACCACATCTAATATTACAGAAACTATAATTATTAGTCATGAAGCAGAAATAATAAAATCTACTGATTGTCCTCACATAAATTTTCACATAACATAAGGTAGAACAGCAATCAAAGCTAAAAATCCTCAACCAAATAAATTTAAATGTCCTGAAACTTTTGTTAAATAAGCAGATGTTTCTGAACCTGGTCTTATTCAAGGAATATAACCTCATCTTTTTTGAATACTTTCTGCAATATTTTCAGTATTAAATGTAATTGAAACATAGAAAAATGAAAATCAAATTACAAGTAAGAAATAAGCAGCTATAAAAAACCAAGATGGGTTTGTCATACTAAAATGTTCAACTAAGAAAGTTCAAACCTTAAGTACATTATCATTAGCTGATGATGTCATTAATTGACCAACTATTGAAGGGAATGTAATTAAAGATACAGCAAATATAATAGGAATCATTCAAGCTTGATTAATTCTTATTGGGAAATAAGATTTTTCTTCTCTTCATGTTCTAGTATAAATAACTGGAATTCTTCTATTACCTTCAGTAAATTTAATTATTACATAAACAATAGCTAAAGTAGCTAATAATAATCATGCAAATAAACCGTAAGTTCAAGCACTCATATGTGACATAATAACTCATGGAACTCAAGCTAAAACTCAAGCAGTAATTATAACAGATATACCATTACCAATTCATACTTCAGTCATTAATTCTCATAACCACATCAAGAAAATAGTACCAGCCGTAACAATAGTCATAGCCATTAATACTGTTTTAGTATCTGCTAAATCAATGATTGTACCTCAAGCTAAAGTATTTAGTAAAACTATCATACCATAAGATTGAACAAACGCTAAAGGTAGAGTTAACCATCTAGTCATTTTAGTAATTTTCTTTTGTCATTGTTCTCCTTCTTTTTGTAAATCTCAAATTTTTGGAACTATAACTCAAAGCAATTGAATTATAATTAACGCATTAATATATGGAGATAATCCCATTAATATTACTGAAAAATTTGATAATCATCCACCCATTAAAGCACTAAAAAATGATAATCACTTATTAGCTTCTATAATAGCTGCTAGTTTAGTAGTATCTACTCCATATACAGGAATTACAGATAACACTTTATAAACTAAAACTAATAAAAGAGTAGCAATTATTTTTTTTCTGATATTTTTATTACCAAACACAGATTTTATACTCTTAATCATAAGATAAAATTAATTATAAATTATTATAATCTTTATTATACATAAAAAAATAAAAAACCCAAACTAAAAGCTTAGGTTTTTTAATTATTTTGTTTCAATTTTTCCTCAAGCTTTTTCAACAGCTTCTTTAGCTGAAGCAGAAGCTCTATCTACAACAACAGTTAATTTAGCTTTTAACTCACCTTTAGCTAATAATTTTACTTCTAAGTTCTTATCTCTGATAATTCTATTAGTAAGTAAAACTTCTTTATTAACCTCAGTAATTCATTTAGAAGCCAAAACTTCTAAATCAGATAAATTAACAATGTTATATTCTTTTGTAAACATAGCATTTGAAAAACCTTTTAATTTTGGCATTCTTCTAAATAGAGGAGTTTGTCCTCATTCAAACCATGCAGCTGTACCACCACCTGATCTTGAATTTTGACCATTCATACCTCTACCACAAAATGTTCATTTTCATGAACCATTTCATCTACCTACTCTTTTTGAAGTTTTTCTAGATCATGCAGTAGATTTTACGTTATTTAATGATAACATAGTGTAATATCGTTAATAAATATTTATTATTTAAAAGATGATAAAGCTTTTAGAGTAGCTTTAGCATTATTGATTAAATTTGTTGAACCATATCTTTTAGCTAATACATCAGAATAACCTGCTGTAGCTAAAATTTTTCTCATAGCTCCTCAAGCAATAATTCATGTACCATCTGAAGCAGGATGAACCATAACTTTAGCAGCTTTGAATTTAGCTTCAACATTATATGGAACAGTTCAATTTTCAATTTTTACAGTAATTAATCTTTTTTTTGCATCAGCTACAGCTTTTGCAATAGCATCAACAACTTCCCAAGATTTACCAGTTCATAAAGCTACATTTCCTTTACCATCTCCGATAACCATAACAGCTCTGAATCTAAGTTGTCTACCTCAAGAGTTAACTCTTGTTACTCTATCAATAGAAAGTAATTCTTCTTTGAATTCTTTTCTTGGTTTTTGAAATTTTTTATTTCATTTGTCTTTTCCAGAAAAAGCCATACTTTTTTAGTATTAAATAATTAAAATTTAAGCCCACCTTCTCTTAGAGCTTCAGCTAAAGCTTTTACTCTACCGTGGTATGCGAATCAACCTCTATCGAAAACTACATCACTTATATTTAAATCAAGAACTTTTTTAGCCATTTCAAGTCACACTTTTTTAGCCATTTCAGTTTTTGTTCCTTCTTTTTTGATTTTTAAATCAGAAGAAGCAGCAAGAGTTTTTCATGCAGTATCATCTATAAGTTGAACAGAAATAAATGCATTACTTCTGAAAACAGATAGTCTAGGTCTAGCAGTAGTACCGCTAACTTTAGCTCTAACTCTGTTTTTTCTACTTAATCTTTTTAATGTTTTTTGTAACATCTTCTAATATTTTATGATATAAAGTTAAATTTTCTATTTAGAACCAGTTTTACCAGCTTTTCTTCTGATATGTTCTCCAACGTATTTAATTCATTTTCCTTTATATGGTTCAGGTTTCTTTTTAGCTCTAATTTTTGATGCAAATTCTCAAACTAATTGTTTATCAACTCATGAAATATGTAACATATTTTTTGCTTTTTCATCAAGTTCTACTTTTAATCAAGCAGGTACTGGCATATCAACTTTATGAGATAAACCAATACTTAAAACAAGAGTTGTACCTTGTACTTCAAATTTGTAACCAACTCAAATTATTTCTAAACTTCTTTTATAACCTTCTGTAACTCATACAACCATATTATTTAATATAGCTCTAGTAGTTCACCATAAAGCCTTAGCCTCTTCTCATAAAGGTTTTACAATTAAATTGTTTTCTTCTTTAATTACTTCTACTGTTTCAGAAACTGTAAAAGATAATTCTCAAAGAGGTCCTTTAACTTTAATATCTCTACCGTTTAAAGTAACTTCTACTTTATCTGATAAGACAACAGGTAATTTACCAATTCTAGACATTTTTTATAAATTATTAATATAAATCGGATCAATGAATAATCATTTCTCGTTTATATGTTTTAGTGACTAATATACTTCGCAAAGTAATTCTCCACCTACATTTAAACTTCTAGCTTCATACCCAGTAACAACACCTTTTGGAGTTGAAATAATATATATACCTTTACCATCTCTAGATTTTTTAATATCTTGTGATCATACATATATTCTTTGTCCTGGTTTACTTATTCTTTTTAAAGTTGGAACATATTTAGTAGTTCTAACATCGTTAAGAGTAAGCATAATAGATTTTTTATTATTTTCTTCTTCAATAATTTCAAAATCTGCTATATATTTATTTTTCTTAAGAATTTTAGATATATCTAATTTAATTTTAGAATATGGAAGTTTAACTTCGATTATTCTAGCTAAATAAGCATTTCTAATTCTTGTTAATAAATCTCCAATAGGATCTATTATCATAACAATAAAATTAATAACTAAATTTATTTTTTTTAACTAATTATTACCAACTTGATTTTCTAACACCTGGTAATTCTCAAGCATTAGCTTTTTCTCTAAAACATATTCTACAAATATCGAAACTTCATAGATAACCTCTTGTTCTTCAACAAGCTGCACAACAGTTGAAAACTTTTGTAGCATTTTTTGGTTTTCTTCAATCAACGATAGCTTGTAAAAAGCTTTTTTTCAGCTTATCAGCTTTAGCGATTTTTGCCTTTCTAGCCATTTGTGAAATTTTTATAAACTAAATTTTTTTATTTAGAAAAAGGAAATCACATTTGTGTTAATAATTCCTTTCAAGCTTCCTTGTTTTTAGCAGTAGTTTTAATAGTAATTTGGATACCATGATTTTTAACTACATCATCTTGTGGAACTTCTAAAAATATAGAATGTTCTTTTATTCAAAAATTATAATTACCTTGAATATCAAAACCATTTTTGTTAATACCTCTGAAATCTCTAACTCTTGGTAAAACAGCATGAATTAATTTATCAAGAAAATCATACATTTTTTCTCATCTTAAAGTTACACTAAGTCAAACTGGCATTCAAGCTCTTAATTTAAAGTTTGATATTGCTTTTTTAGCATATCTAACTGTACAAGCTTGACCAGCAATTAGAGTTAAGTGTTCTTGTAAAGAAGAAAAATCTTTATTTCCTGTTCTTACATATGTTCAAATTCACATATTTAAAACTACTTTTTCAATTTTAGGAATTTCCATAACATTTGAAATATTTAGTTTTTCTTTTAGCGCAGGAGCTATTTCTTTTAAATATTTTTCCTTAAGCATTTGTCTCAAGTTTTACAAAATAAACTTTTTAACTATTTAATAATATATTTTTTAGCTTCACCTCATTTTTCTTGTAAAGCTTTTTTAGAAAATCTGAATTTTTTTGAAACTCATTTTTCTTCAATTTTTACGAATCCAACTCTAGTTGGTTTTTCAGTAAATGGACAAATTAACATTACGTTAGAAGCATCAATAGCTTTTTCCATTTTTATTATTTGTCCTGGATTAGTACCTTGTCTTTTTAAGTGTCTAGTAACAACATTAATATCTTTTACGATAACTTTGTTTGTATCAGGAAATACTTTTAAAATAGTAGAAACTTGTCCTCTATCTTTTTCTTTCCCAGACATAACTTGTACTTTATCTCAAGTTCTTATTTTCATAATTTTTTTCTTATAATAATTATAAAACTTCTGGAGCTAAACTCACTATTTTTTGATATCCTTTTGCTCTTAATTCTCTAGCAACTGGACCAAATATACGAGTTCATCTTGGATTATTACTATCATCAACGATAACGCAAGCATTATCATCAAATCTTACATAAGATCCATCTTTTCTTCTAACTTCTTTAGATGTTCTAACTATTACAGCTTTTACTACTTTTTTCTTTTTAACTGTTCCATCTGGAGCAGCTTTTTTAACAGCACAAACTATAATATCACCAATTGAAGCATATCTTCTGTGTGAACCTCAAAGCACTTTAATACAAAGAACCTCTTTAGCTCAAGAATTATCAGCAACAACTAATCTTGTTTCTGTTTGTATCATAGAATACTATTCTTAAAAGTTAAACTAATTTTTTTCTATAACTTCCCATCTTTTTAATTTAGATGTTGGTCTAGTTTCTTTAATTGTAACAATATCTCCTTCATTGCATGAATTTGCTTCATCATGAGCGTAAAACTTACTTGTTACTCTAAATCTTTTTTTATATTTAGCATCATTTTTGTAAGTATGTACAGATACTACTACAGTTTTATCCATTTTAGTGCTTGTAACTACACCTTTTTTTGTTCTCATAAATTTAATATTTTTTTAAAAATAATTAACCTATATTTAAACCTTTTGAAGTTGCAACAGTTTTAATTTGAGCAACATATCTTCTTAAAGCTTTAATTAAATGAGTTTGTTTTAATTCTCCAACTTCTTTTTTCATACTTAGTACGTAAAGAGTTTTAGCAGAATTAGATAATTCAGATTTTAATCCTTTTTCATCCATTTCATTTAACTTTTTAAGTTCTTTTAAGTTTAAGTCTTTAATTTCTTTCATTTTAAAAATGATTAATCAACTATAATTTTAGTTTTTACAGGTAATTTGTAAGAAGCAAGTCTAAAAGCTTCCCTAGCAATTTCTGGAGTAACTCATGTTATTTCAAATAACATTCTTCCAGGTTTTACAGGGGCTCTATACATTTCTACAGATCATTTACCTCAACCCATCGGTACTTCTAATGGTTTAGAAGTGAAAGGTTTATCTGGGAAAATTCTAATCCAGATTTTACCTCATCTTTTAACGAATCTAACCATAGCTCTTCTAGCTGATTCAATTTGTCTAGAAGTAATAAAACCTCTAGTTGTAGCTTTTATTCAGTAATCACCGAAAGCTAAGCTTGAACCTCTAACAGCAACTCATTTTAGTCTTCATCTGTGGGCTTTTCTATATTTTGTTCTTTTTGGTTGTAACATTTTCTAGTACAATTAGTATATAAAAAAACGTGAAATGTCAAGTTTTTATTTTTTATAGATATCACCTTTATATATCCACACCTTTAAACCAATAGTACCATAAACAGTTTCTGCTCTTGTAGCAACGTAATCTATATCTGATCTAATAGTTTGAAGTGGAACAGTTCCTTCTTTAAAAGTTTCTTTTCTAGCAATTTCAGCTCAGTTTAATCTTCAACCTACTTTTACTTTTATTCATTTTCAACCTTTTTCTAAAGTTTTTGCAATAGCTTGTTTAATAGCTCTTTTGTATGGCATTCTTTTTTCAATTTGATTTGCAATCATGAATCATACAATTTTTGCATTTAAGTCAGGATTTTTAACGTCTCTAACTTCAAGATTAACTTTTATTCAAAGTTTTTTAGTTAATAAAGCAACTAAAGTTTCTTTATTTTCTCATGTTTTCCCTAAAATAAGAGCTGATTTAGCTGTATATACAACTACTTCAATAGTATCTTGATTTTTTGAAACTAATATATCTCATAATGGAATACCTTTTAATTCTTTATTTAAAAGTTGTCTAACTTTTAAATCTAATCATAGAGAATCTCTATAAGTTTTTCTATCTTCAAACCAAGTTGATTTCCATGATTTAATATAAGGGATTCTAAAAGCTATTGGATTTACTTTATGTCACATAATTTAAATGTGTTAATAATTATAATTAATAACTCTAATTTCTCAGTAGTTATTCTACCAGTAATTATTAGTTAAGTAATGTTATCAAAAATTATAAAAATTTTTGCGACATTATTTACCCTAAAGGATAAATAATGTCAACGAATATATTTCTTGCGAAATCTATTCGCGTCATTATTTAACTTGTAATTCTAATTTAACATTAGAAGTTCTTTTTAATATTGGATGCATTCTTCCTCTTGATACAGGATTTCATCTCTTATATACTATTCCTTTTGAAATAATAAGAGTTCCAATTTTTAAGTTTTCAACTTTTTGTGAATCATTGTTTACAGCGTTAGCAACTGCAGAAGATAAAACTTTGTATAGTAAATCTGCTCATTTTTTTGGAGCAAATTTTAAAAATTTTAATGCTTCTTCTGCATCATTACCTCTAACAACCTCAGCAACTACTCTCAATTTTTTCGGAGAAATTCTTAAATTTTTTCCGTATGCTTTCATAGCTTTATTTGGCTAAATAAATAAATTTATACCCCTCTTTCAGGGATGGTTAGATAAATCTAACCGTGGGCCTTTCTATTTTTTATTTCAAGCATGACCTCTGAATATTCTAGTCATTGAAAATTCTCATAATTTGTGTCATACCATATCTTCAGTAACAAATACTGGAGTATGAACTTTACCGTTATGTACACCAAAAGTATGTCATACAAATTCTGGAGCAACAGTACAAGCTCTTGACCAAGTTTTAATTACACCTTTTTTTCATGATTCATTCATTGCAACTACTTTTTTCATTAGTCTTTCATCAATATAAGGTCATTTTTTTAAACTTCTTGTCATAAGTTGTTTTTTATAAAAATTTAAATTATATCATTAATTTACCTTTTCTTGTTCTTAATATCCATTTAGAACTAGTATTTTTTCTGCTTCTAGTTTTTCCTCATAAAGCAATTTTTCACCATGGAGTTTTAGGTCATTTCATACCGATTGGGTTATGTCATTCTCAACCTCCGTGTGGATGATCAACTGGATTCATTGATTTACCTAGAACTGTTGGTCTTTTTCACATCCATCTTGATCTACCAGCTTTACCGATAACAATTTGGTTATGATCTGGATTTGATACTTGTCCAAGAGTAGCATAACATTTTTTATGAACTAATCTTATTTCTCCAGAAGGCATTTTTACTTGTGTATATTTTCCTTCTTGTGAGTATATAGTACCAAATGAACCTGCAGATCTAATTGAAGAAGCACCGCTTCCTACTATTAATTCTAAGTTGTAGATTTGAACTCATGTAGGCATGTTTCAAATTTCCATTCTATTTCAATTTTCAAGAGAAGTTTTTTCATCAGTAACAATAATGTCACCAACTTTTATATCTTTATGGGCGATAACATATCTTCTTTCCCCATCTTTATAACATACTAAAGATATGAATGCTGATCTATATGGATCATATTCAACAGTTTCAACTTTAGCTTCGATTCCTTTTTTATCAACTCCGTAGAAATCTACTAATCTATATCTTTTTGCATGACCACCTCATTGGTGTCTAACTGTAATTGTTCAAGTATTATTTCTACCTGAATGTTTTTGTAATTTTACTGTAAGTGCTTTATAAGGAGAAGAAGTTGTGATTTCTTCAAAAGTATTTACAGACATTCATCTTCTACCCGGAGTAGTAGGTTTAAATTTTTTAATTCCCACTGTCTTATTTTTAAGAACTAAATTATTTTGTAATTGTAAAATCTATTGTAGCTTTTGCATCTTTTAATGTAACATAAGCTTTTTTACTAGATCTTTTTCTTAATTGTACTCATTTTTTTGCATACTTGAATTTTTCTCTAGTATGTAAAACATTAACACTATCAACTTCTACTCAATAGATTTCGCTTATAGCTTTTTTAATATCTATTTTAGTAGCATCTGATGCAACTTCAAATACATAAGTATTTTTAACTAAACTTAAGTTAGAAGTTTTTTCAGTTGTTATAGGTTTTTTTAATATTCTAAATAATCTCATATTTATAATTGTTTAGATTAAAATTATTTTGCTAAATTATCTAAAGTAGATAAAGAATCTTTTAATAAAACTAATGTTTTATATTTTAATAAATCTTTAACATTTAAATAATCAACTAGTATACTTTTAACATAAGGTAAATTTGAAGCAGATTTTTCAATAACTTCGTTTTTTGCTGGGATAGCAAGTAAAACATTTTTTTCATATGGTAAAGCTTTAATAACTTGTTCCATATTTTTTGTTTTAACTTCACTAAATTCAATTTTATCAAGAATTATTAATTCTTTATTAGCAAATTTTGATGATAAAACTATAAATAATGCTTTTCTTCTTTCTTTTCTATTCATTAATAGTTCGAAATTAGCGTTATTTCTAGGACCAAATGCAACTCAACCTTTTTTTCTGATTGGTGATCTATTTGAACCCATTCTAGCTCTACCCGTACCTTTTTGTTTATATATTTTTCTTGTAGAACCTCTTCTATCTCATCTAGTTTTAGTATGTGCAACAACCATTCTATTATTAGCTAGTTGGTATACTAAAGCTCTATGAACAAGTCCTTCATTTAGTTCTAATCAAAACACTGAAGAGTTTAATTCGATTTCTCAAATTGCCTTTCAAGCTTGATCAAATAAATTAGTTTTCATTAGAGTTTAACATTAATAACTAAAAAATAATATTTACGAATGAATTTCTTCATCCTGGAACACCTCATCTAACACCAATAACACCAATTTCTTTATTAACTAATTCAACTGGAATGTTTTTGATTGTAAATTTAGTATTACCTAAATGTCCGTGCATTTTTTTACCTTTATGAGTTCTTGTTGGTTTTCTGTTACCGATAGAACCAAGAGCTCTATGGAATTTTGAACCATGACTAGCAGGACCTCCATGAAAGTTGTGTTTTTTCATAGCTCATGTAAATCATTTTCATTTTGAAAATCATTCGACAGTAACTTTAACATCACCTTCTAAAACATCTAATGTAACAACATCTCAAACATTGTAATTTCCTTTTTCAGCTTCTGAAACTGGAAATTCCTTAATTTTAGAAAAAGCACTTTTATTAAGAGTAACTTTTCCTTCAGCTAATTCTACATTAGCTCCATTTGTTAAAACTCAAACGATTATAGCTTCATAACCATCCTTTTCTAGAGTTTTAAATCATACTACTCTAAGTTCTGGAACTTGTAAAAGAGTTACAGGGATAAATCTATCACCTTTAACAACTCTAGTCATTTCTAACTTAGTAGTTATAATTCAAGCCATATAAAATACAGTTTACAAATATAAAGTTAGAGGTTAAACGATCCCCGCAAGCGAGTAGTTTAACTTAACCTCTTTTAAAAAACTTTTCGTGATATTTCTAAAAAGCTCCGTGATTATATAAAAAAGTCAAAAAATGTCAAAAGAAATTTTTTATTTTTTAATTGTTATAATATATATAGGTAAAAGGTCTAGTTAATTTTAAAAATTGCAAAATTGATTTTCTTTGTTTTGACTAAAAAATTATTTACTTATAATTTAAAAAATAATATTAAACAAATAAAATGATAAAAAAATTGATTCGTGTTGAAGAACTAACTTTAAATCTTGATGAAGATGAAAAATTAATTGAGTGAAAGATATTAAAAATATTAAACATAAAAAAAGTAGACCTTTTAAATTATGAAATAGTAAAAAAAGCTACAGATTCGAGAGATAAAAGTAAAATACTTTTTGTTTACTCTTTAAATATAGATACAAGTGATAATGAAAAAATAGTAAGCTCAAAAAATCCTATTTTTCAAAAAAATCTAAAAAAACATAAAATAAGACTTATAGAACCTTTTGTGTACAAAATAGAAAAAATAGATTCAAAAAAAGTAAAACATCGTCCAGTTATCGTTTGAAGTGGACCTTCTTGATTACTTTGTGCTACCATACTTGCTGAAGCTTGATTAAATCCAATAATTTTAGAAAGATGAAGTGAAGTTAAACAAAGAGTTATTGATGTATATAATCTATTTACAAAAAGAGAATTCAAAAAAGATAGTAATGTACAATTTTGAGAATGATGAGCAGGTACCTTTTCTGACTGAAAATTATACACACTTGTAAACGATCCTAGAAGTAAATATATTTTTAGTGAATTTGTAAAATCTGGAGCACCAGAAGAAATAATGTATAGTGCTAGACCTCATATTGGGACAGATAGACTTAGATGAGTTGTTAGAAATATGAGAAAGAAAATAATATCTCTATGATGAGAAGTTAGATTTGATACACTAGTAACAGATATAGAGCTAGAAAACGGAAAAATAAAAAATGTAGTTTTACAAAACTGAGAAAAGATAGAAACTGATGATTTAATAATTGCTATATGACACTCTGCTCGTGATACATATGAGATGCTATATAATAGATGAATGGAAATAAAACAAAAACCATTTGCTGTTTGAGTTAGAATAGAACACAAAAGAGAGATGATAAATAAATCTCAGTATGGTGAATCTTGCACTCATATAAAACTTTGAGCTGCAAGTTACAAATTGGTAAGCCATGACCCAGAAGAAAGGTCGGTTTACAGTTTTTGTATGTGTCCAGGTTGACATGTAGTACTTGCTGCAAGTGAACCTTGAATGTTAACAGTAAATGGTATGAGTGAATATGCTCAAAATTCTATAAATTCTAATAGTGCATTACTTGTAAATGTGAATCCAAGTGATTTTTGAAGTGATCATCCTCTTGCTTGAGTAGAATTTCAAAGAAAATGGGAAAAAGCTACTTTTGAAGCAGGTTGATGAAATTTTAATGCCCCTGCTCAACTTGTATGAGATTTTTTAAAAAATATTCCTTCAAAAAAAATGTGAAGTATAGATACTACATATAAACCAGAATTAACATTTACGAGCCTAAATAATTGTTTGCCAGAATTTGTAATTAATGCTCTTAGAAAAGCACTCCCAGAATTAGACAAAAAAATAAAGTGATTTGCAAATCCAGATGCAATACTTATATGAATAGAAGCAAGAACATCTTCTGTTATTCGTATGTTTCGTGATACTAATTGTGAATCAAATTTAAAATGAGTTTATCCAACTTGAGAATGAGCTTGATATGCTTGATGAATAACTTCATCTGCTATTGATTGACTTGTAGTTTGAGAAAAAATAATTGAAAAATACAAATAATAAAAACCCACTTTAAAGTGGGTTTTTATTGTGAAATTACTGGTTTTAAAACTTTTTTTCTAAAAAATATAATAGAAGCTAAAAATAAATTAAAAAAACAAGAAACTATTACAAATCATACAGTTAAAAAACTTATATTTTCCATAGCAAATATAGACATCAAATATCATCCTCCAGCTAAAAAATATGCAACTTCTGTTTCCTCAAATGGTTTTTTAATACTTTTTAATATAGTTGGAATAAATCAAAATATATCAACCATTATTAATAATATGACAGAAAAAAATGGATCATTTGAAAAAATCCAAAGTATTATAGAAAATATTCAAAAAATAAGAGAGAGATAATCTGATTTATTTATTTTTGTACTTCATTTTTTTAATGAAATAAATGCAATTAAAAAACATAAAAATGCGACAAGTCATATATTAAAAGCTCACAATCAAGCATTGTCATATATTTGTATAGAAAATATAACAAATGAAATCAATCACCAAATAAACCAAGATATAACATGTGGTTTTGATTCTCATTTTATAATACTTCTAAAATATATAAAATATGAAAAAAATGTAAAAATACCCGATAATAACAAAAATAAATAGTCTGCATTAAATTGCATAAAAAATCTTAAAAAAATAAACTCCCTTTATAAAGAAAAATCTTTAACAAAGGGAGAATATATAAAATACTTAAAATATCAATACTATTTTTTAAGTAAATCTCTGATTTCTTCTAATAATAAAACTTCATCTGCTTTCTTTGGAGCTTCAGCAACGCAAGCAGCTTCTTCTTTTTTTCTAAGTTTTTCTCAAGCTTTAGATAATATTGTAACAAATATGAAAATAGCGAATGCTATAATCATAAAATCAAAAATTGATTGTAAAAAATTACCATAAGTAATTGAACTAGCTCAAATTGTGTATTTTAAATTAGTAAAATCCACTCAACCTAAAACAATTCATATAAGTGGAGTTATAATGTCTGCAACAAGTGAAGAAACTATTTTACCAAAAGCAGTTCAAATAACAACCGCAACAGCTAAATCAATAACATTACCTTTTAAAGCAAATTTCTTAAAATCTTCAACAAATTTTTTGCATCACATATACTTAAATTTAAATATTAAAGTAAATTAATTATAATAAAAAAATGCTTTTGTAAAAACATTTTTTTGATTTATTCTCTATTTCTTCTATAATGCAAAAAATAATATTTTATATAAAGAAAAATGAAAGATAAATTAAATAATTTAAAAATAGAATTTATTGAAAAATTAAAATCTATATCAAATGTTTCTGATCTAGAAATTTTAAATAAAGACTATCTAGGAAAAAACGGGAAATTACAAGAAATCTTAAAATGAATAAAAGATTTATCAGTTGATGAAAAAAAGATTATAGGACCAGAAGCTAACTCTCTTAGAGATTTTATCTGAGTTGAATTAGAAAATAAAGTAAAACAACTTGAAGAATTAAAATACCAAAATATAGAAAATGAAGAAAAAATAGATGTAAGTGCTGAATTTTCTAGAAAAAATACATGACACAAACATCCTATAAGTATTACTTCTAACCTACTTGAAGAAATATTTATTTCTATGTGATTCAAAGTAGAAGATGGTCCTCAAGTAGAAAATGAAAGACTAAATTTTGATATGCTAAATATACCTGATAATCATCCAGCAAGAGATGTTTGGGATACATTTTGGATATCTGATGATATAAACAAAGATTTACAATCATGA
>CALMDL010000244.1 GCA_937864995.1 uncultured Candidatus Altimarinota bacterium
GAAAAACAGGGTCTTGTAATTGATTGAATCTAGAGTAAAGAGTATCATCAAAATCAAGTACATTTAATACAATATCTTTTCTGATTGGTAATTTTGTTAATCTTTTAGTTAATCATACTATTGAGTCAACACCTAATCATGTTAATTTCATTATATCATCAGCCAATATTATATCAACTGATTCATTCTTTTGAGAAGAACTTATATGATCTCTAATACTACTTAAATTTGTCATTGAATATACTTAATATTTAATTATTAAATATATATTAATTCTTTTTTTATATTTTGTCAAGTATTTCTTTTTCTACCTCAACTATATTTTTTTTGCTTCTAAATCAAGCTGCTAACATATGTCATCATCATCAGAAACTAGCACAGAAATCTCATACACTAAATTCTTTTGATCTAAAACTAGCTTTTACTTCATTTCATAATTCATGAAGTAAAAATGCTATTTCAGCTCATTCTATATTTATAAGTCTATTTATTATTCCAGAAGTATCTTCATCTCAAGTTCAAGTTTTTTCAAAATCATTTTTTGTAATAATTGCCCAAACTATTTTACCATCATCACTTCTTTGTAATTTATCAAATACTATTCAAACAAGTTTTGTTTTATTGTATGTTGCTTTTTGAAAGAAATTGTACATAGGAGATCTAAAATCTGCTCATAAATCCATAAGTTTTGCAGCAGTTAATAGGGTATTACTTGTAGTATTTTGATTATAAAAAATATTTGTATCAGTATGTATTCAAGCAGTTAATAAAGTAGCTTCTTTTTTTTCTATGTATTTTGTAAATCATAATTTTTCTATTATAAAAAAACAAAGTTCACAAGTAGAAGAATATTTATCATTTATTATATTTATACTTCAAAATCAAGTATTAGTCATATGATGATCAATTACAACAAAGTCTTTTTGTTTAAATACACTTTCATATTTTGTATATGTTTCTCAAAGTTGTCATATACTTGCGGCATCAAAGCTAATTATTAAATCTGGATTAAATTTAGATAGATTTAAATTAGGTTCTATAATATCGTTTGATTCTAAAAATGAGAAATTTTCAGGAGGTAAAAAATCATTAGTAGCTTTTACATTTTTTCATAACTTTTTAAGTATATAGAAAAAAGCTCATAGACTACCAAAGGCATCTGGATCCATTCTTATATGATTTATAAGAAGTATTTTATCGGATTTTTTTATCAATTTTTCTAATTTTTCTATATTTTTTTTCATATACTTATATTTAATTTTATTTAAATTATATTATTAAATTTAAATTAAAAGTAAAGTAAGTTCAATTAATTGACTTTTTTTAAAATTTTATTATAATGTATGATGCGAAAATTTTAAAGGAGCTCGCCATGGAAAATCTTTTGCAGTTTATTGTTTTAGGCCTCTTCTTGGTGGCTTTTGCAGCCATCATTTTTGAGGAGAAAATCGGGTTTGAGAAATACAAGACCAGTATGTTTTTTGGTCTCTCTGCCTGGGTTTTGTTGCTCATTGAGGAACACTTCAAGAGCAAGGAAGCATTTGACAAGATGGAGCATGCTTTTCACGAGTATGTTCTTGAAATCTCGATGCTTTGGCTCTTCCTTATTTGTGCCATGACATTTGTTGCTTATCTCGATAAGCGCAAGTGGATTGAAAAGGTTGTGATGAAAACACTACCTGCGCAAATGAGCGAGAAGAAGTTCTTGTTCATCATGGGTGCATTTACGTTTCTGTTTAGTGGGGTTGCCGATAACCTCACGGCAACCTTGGTTGCTCTGAGTATTGTTCTTGTGGTAATGAAAGGTGCCACGACAGATACTTTGATTCGGATGGCTGTGATGATTGTTTTTGCAGCCAATGCGGGCGGCCTTCCCCTCATCACCGGGGATGTGACCACACTCATGATTTTTGTTGCTGGGAAAATCCATATGGTCGAGTTGCTTCGTCTGTATGTCCCTGCTCTGGTCACGAGTTTGGTACTTTATGCCTATCTCGCACGTGGAATGAATGGCTCAATTAGCATCAAGAAGGAAAATGTTTCAATCAATCCTCTTGATACCAAGATTGCAGTGATTTTTATCTTGTCCATCGCATGTATTTTGGCTGGACACGTTGCTTTTCATCTGCCTCCGATGCTTGTCTTCTTGACTGGCCTCTCGGTGATGTTCTTGGTCATCGCCCACGATAAAATCAAAACAAAAAATGAGGTGAAAGTCCTCGAATATGTGCAGCACGTTGAGTTTGATGCGCTTTTCTTTTTCCTTGGTGTCCTGCTTCTCGTGGGTGCACTCAAAGAGGTTGAACTGCTCGGAAAACTTGCCTTGTTGTATGAGGTGATGGACCCGACACTCGCTACGTTCTTTATCGGTATCCTGTCCGCTGTGGTCGACAATATTCCGATTACCGCTGCTATGCTCAAGGCTGACTTGCCCCTCGATGAAGTGGGTTGGATGCTTATGACTTATGCAGTCGGGATTGGTGGTTCGATTCTCGTGATTGGTTCCGCTGCTGGTGTTGTGGCAATGAGCAAGGTGAAGGAACTCACTTTCGGTGCATACCTGAAATACACTCCGGTGGTTTTCTTTGTGTATACATTGGGGTTGGGGATTACCTACATCGTTGCTTAGCACGAAAGTGCTACTTAAAAAACCAGGCTTCGGCCTGGTTTTTCTTTTTTTCTTTTAAATTTTAAACATAAAAAAAACTTGAGTATATTTGGTAATATTGACTCAAGCTAATAATTGTCTAAATTCACTTCCTAAATGATAAAAAAAAGTTTTTGTAGTCTAATTTAGGGGAATAGAGATCGGTTTTGAAAAACTAATCCTTGCTTTTCCTGATGATTTACACATCTAACTTAAACTCTGTTTGGGTAATTATTATAGAGATATTCACCATTCTCTTTTGTTTTTATTTTTGCAAATTATTTTGCGAGTTTTTTTGGTGTTAGTTATATTCATTCAATCATTAAATTATTTTTTAATAATTAGATGAATATAACTAATCTTCCGTTTTTGTTTTTATTTTTGTGATTTAGTAAACTAAATCAAGTTGTGAGGTATTTTGCTGGATTTTTGCAAGTACCATTCTGACAAAGTAAAAGTTAATTTTAAGGAATGTAAGATGTAGTCCCTTGGAACTAACTTACATATATATTATATCAGGTTTTAAAAATTAACTCAAAAAAAATAATACTTTTTTTTGTAAAAACTTTTTAAAAGTCTGTTAAATGGCTTAAAATAGAGTAAAAGTATCTAAAAAATAAAAAACTTTTTTAAATAAAAACTTGTATTTTTGTATAAAAAAAGTATACATGAGTATATAAAAATATTAGCTAAAAATAGGGCTTTTGTATCATTTTTGTATACAAAAAAATTACTCTTTTTTATAATGTTAAAAACTAGTAAAATTACTCTTTTTTATCTTATATAAGCCTAAAAATAATTATTTTTAACTATATATTATATTTTGTTTATTTATTTTTTAACAAAAAGGGTGTGTTAGAACTATCAAAAAAATACATAAATTTAGATAAAAAATTACTAAAAAAGGAAGATATAAAAATTTTACAAAGTTTGATATCATATCATTCTGATTTGTATTATAATAAAGATGAGCCAATTATTTCAGATAGTGAATATGACTCTTTATTTAAAAAATTGGAATATTTAGAAGAATTATATAAATCAGATTTTAAACAAACATCTCTTATATGATCTGATGTTTTAGAATCAACTTTTGAAAAAGTAGCTCATTCTAGACCTATGATAAGTTTGGATAATACTTATAATGAAACAGATTTAAGAGATTTTGATGAAAGAGTATTTAAGGAAATATATAGAAATTATAGGAATAAATTTGTTACTAAAAACTCATGAAAAATATCTAAAATTCCTATAGAATATAATGATTTATGAAATAAAATTATAGATTGATTATCTTATGAAAATATTAATTATTGTCTTGAATTTAAATTTGATTGATTATGAGTAGAACTTATATATAAAAACTGAGAACTTGTACAAGCTATAACTAGATGAAATTGAGTAGAGTGAGAAGATGTAACTATAAATGTATTGCAAATAGAAAATATACCAAAAACTATTGCTTATAAAGAACATTTAGAAGTGAGATGAGAAGTAGTTATGCCTAATAGTGTTTTTGAAGAATTGAATGCAAAAGCAAAGCTAGATTGAACAAAGATATTTTCAAATCCTAGAAATGCTGCAAGTGGTAGTTTGAGAATGAAGGATGCTAGTGTTACAAAACAAAGAAAACTTAAATTTTTTGCTTATGATCTAGCAAATTTTGGTGATTATGTACAATCTATAAATAAAGATAAATATTTTGATGTAATAAAAAGTTTAGAGAATTTATGATTTGAAATATCTAGTTATTTTAAATGTTTAAATTGAATTGAAGAAATTATTTTTGCAATTGAAAATTTTGGACAAGGTGAATTGCGTAGCAAGAGAGAGTCCCCTGGGGGAGATACAAAAAAAACTATAGATTTTGATATTGATTGACTTGTTTTAAAAGTAAACGA
>CALMDL010000245.1 GCA_937864995.1 uncultured Candidatus Altimarinota bacterium
TTTTTCCTGGTTGCAGGTACGCTGATGGTAGTGATTTCTGATACAGAGGTGATATCGCTTGCTTTTGGTCTTCTTCTGTTGGTTGAGGCAATGCTTGCCATATGGGATTCCTCAGAGGAGATTCTAGAGCTGGCCGTAATTGGCGTTATAGGTCTTATGGCTTATCTGTTCGTCTAGTCAAGGATTAAGTAATAGTCCAAGAACGGTAGTGATTGGTTACTATTACTTATTCAAATCTAAAATTTTTTAAAAAAAATAAAATAAGATAGCTTTTGCTATCTTATTTTAATATTATTTTTGATAAAAATGTATTTATTTTTTCTCTATTTTCATCTAAATTATAACAATTATAATTTTTATAATGTTTTAAAATTAGGTTCACTAAGTTTGAATTCAAAGATATATCTAAATTGTTTATAGGATTTTTTAATATATTATCATTTTTTAAGTCTGGATTTAAATTTCATATTGAACTAGTAATAAATTGATTGAAATTTCAATTATTAGGAAATAAATTTGTTCATGGATTTCACCAAATTCCATTTGGGTAATTTAATCATGTTCTTATTATTTCAACTTTATTGTCATTCATTGTGTATATTTTTTCATCTCACTTTGTAAAATAATAAAATTCTTTTTCAGCATTTCAAATTATTAGTTTTATTGTATAAACTCAAGAAGTTAAAAAGAAATTTAAGTTTGATAAATCTATATTGTATGTTGTTGTTCAGACGAAATTTTTATTTTCAGCTACAAGTCAATTTCTAAATCTATATGAAAAAATATTGTTATTACTATTTTTTAAATCATCTGTATCATCATTAAATCAAGATGTATTTATATCAATAGAGTTTATATTATGTGGGATTTTATCTCTATAAAATTCTAAATAAATTGTATCTATATTATTTTGAGTAATTCAAGAAAAACTTAAAGTTATATTTGGTGGTAATATATTTTCACTTGATATTTTTATTATTTCTCATAATCAACTATTTGCAATATATAACGATTTATTCAAAGAGTTGTAATATAATCATGTTGGTTCTTCAATAAAATCATTTTCATCTAATAACTTGTGCACAGTATTTCATGATAAATACAAAACTCTATTATTTAAAGTATCTGAAAAGTAAAGTTTTTCTCAATCAGATGCCATTCATGTAGGACTATTTAAATATATATCATTTGCCAAATCTCATTCTTTAAATTTATTTCAAAATATTCATCTTCATATAATTATACTTCAAGAAGAATCAGTTATTTTATGTTCTTTTTGATAAGAGATATAATTATTTCAATTATGAATTGTACTTCATGTAAAAATAGAGTTAGAATTTATATCTTCTCAGTTTTCAAAAAAAGCAATAAAATTTTTTATAAAAATATGGTTTGTATTAGTGTCTTCACTGTTTATACCGTCACAAAAATAATTATTTATTATACTATTTCATATATATGTAAATCATCAATCAGAAAAAACTTTATTTCTTTTAAAAATAATTCAAGAACTTGTTAGATTTAAACTTCAAGAATTTTGTATATTTGAAAGAGTTTCATATATATTTATAGAAAAATCATTTAAGTTAGATGCAAATTCTTGATTTTTTTGTTGTAAAAAAATGTTTTTCATTCATGATGAAACAAATACTCAAATAGAAACCATTAACATCATAGAAATGGTTATTCAAACAATTAATTCAACAAGAGAGAATGCATTTATTTTATTTTTAATATCCATTTGTCTACGATATATTTAGCATTTAAATTATTTTGTTTAATTCAATTTATATCATCATTTAATTCTTCTAAATATTTTATAAGTGTTAAATTATTTTTAGCATAAATTATTAGATTATCTAAAAAATCTAGGTTTTCTTTTTTTAATTCTTCTTTTTCTAATTTATTTTTTATGAAATATGAAATTAATTCATTACTTTCATTATTTAAATAGCTTTTAATTAAACTTTGAAAAAATTGATTTTCTCTTTTTTCTAAGTTTATATTTAAATTTATGATTTGTACTCTAGATAAAATTGTATCCAATACATTGTTTTCTCAATAATTTGTCGTAAATATAATGTTTTTAGTTCATGGTTCTTCAAAAAATTTAAGCATAGAATTACTAGCTCAAATTGTAAGTCTAGAAATATTTTCAATTAAAAAAATTTGAAATTTATATGGAGGTTTTGAATTTGAATATGAAATAAAATCTTTTACTTCTTTTACTTTTATATTTTCTTGATTATCTTTTAATATATACAAATATGCATTTGGTATTTCAAATTTTTTTAATAGAGATATTGCAAAATCATTTACTTTTTGATTTACTATTTCTAGATTTTTACCTGTAAATAAAAAAGGAGACACTTCTTCTCCTTTATTAATTTTTTCACTTATTTTAGATATTATATTATCCATTTTCTGCTGAATTAATTATATCATTTATTAAAGTATCTATATCATCCAAGATTTCTTCTTCAGTTACATTTTCTTTTGAAGTCCCTTCATTATTTTCAATTATATTTTCTATATCTTTTTCTACAGTTAAATCAGTTGTATTTACATTTATATTATTATCTTTGTTTTCAATTTTTACATTTCAATCTAAATCAACACTTATAGTTTCTCATGAATTTGTTACTTCAATAGTTGTTCAAGAGTTTGTTTCATCTGTTTCCTCTTGTTTATTTAAAAGAGAACAAGATGTAAAACTTAGTGCTAAAATTGCAATAATTAATAATTTTTTCATGCTAAATTTATTATAAATTTAAAAATTATTAATATTTTATTTTAATTTTTTTAAAAATCAATAAAAAAGAAATTTAATATAGATTTAATTTAATGCAAATTTAATGTGCTATAAGTATACTATAATTTTATAATTAAAAATTATTGTATGATAAGTAAAATAAATTCTATTGCAGTAAATTGAATAATTTCAGATTTAATAGAAGTTGAAGTAGATATAAACACTGGATTACCAAGTTTTACCATAGTTTGACTTCCTGATCAATGAGTTCAAGAAAGTAAAGAAAGACTTAGAAGTGCACTTAAATCTAGTCAAGCAAAGCTTCCAACATCAAGGATAACTGTAAATCTTGCTCCAGCAGATATAAAAAAATCATGAGCTAATTTTGATTTAGCTATTGCAGTTGGTATTTTAAATCATGAATGAATTATAAATGATGATTATTTGAGTGATAGTATATTTTTATGAGAATTATCTCTTGATTGAAAACTTAGAAAGATTTCAGGTGCTTTGCCTAGTACTATTTGAGCTATGGAAAAAAAGTTTAAGAGGATATTTTTGCCACTTGAAAATGTCTTGGAAGCATCAATTGTACCAGATATAGATGTAATTTGAGTATCTTGTCTTAGTGATTTAATTTCTATGTTAAATAAAGAGAAACCTTTAAATATACAAGAAAAACTAGATTTTAAAAATATTAAAACTGATGATTTTTTGGAAAATAAAAATGATTTTAAATATATTTTATGACAAAATCATGCAAAGAGAGCTTTAGAAATAGCAGCAAGTTGAGGACATAATATAATTATGAATTGACCTCCAGGTTCTTGAAAAACTATGCTTAGTAAAGCTTTTGCATCTATTTTGCCTGATTTAACTATTTCAGAGGCAATAGAAGTTTCAAAGATTTATAGTATTTCTTGACTACTTGATAGTGAAAATCCTATAATTTCAAAAAGACCATTTAGAGTTATTCATCATACTGCTAGTAGTGTAAGTATTATTGGTTGATGAAGAAATGCAAAACCATGAGAAATATCACTAGCACATAAATGAGTACTTTTTTTAGATGAAGTTTTAGAGTTTAGTAAAAGTGTTTTGGAAGTTTTGAGACAACCAATAGAAGACGGAGAAATAACTGTAAATAGGATAAATGCTAGCCTGACTTATCCTGCTAAATTTATACTTGTTTGAGCTATGAATCCTTGTCCTTGTGGATATTTAACTGATCCAGACAAAGAATGTATTTGTAGTTTTAAACAGATAGAAAATTATAAATCAAAACTTTCTTGACCATTGATTGATAGGATAGATATATTTATAGAAGTACCAAAAGTAAAAACTAGTGAATTTAAAATAAGTGATGACTATGATGAAAAAAATTCTTCAAAATATATAAAACATAGGGTTGAAAAATCTCGTGAAATACAATTAAATAGATTTAAGAATACCCGTCTTACATTTAATAGTGAGATGTCTACAAAAGAGATAAATAAATATTGCAAACTGGATAGTGAGTGTGAAAATATATTAAAACAAGCTATTTCTAGTTTAAATTTATCGGCCAGAAGTTATTATAGGATAATAAAACTTTCTAGAACTATAGCCGATTTAGAGTGATGTGAAGACATTAAAAAAGAGCATATTTTGGAAGCTCTTAGTTTTAGGAAGAGAGAGGAAAAATAGTTTTTTAAATTAGCATTTTCTAAAAATATTTTTATAATAAAAACCAAAATTAAATTTAATTTAAAAAGATGAAAATAAGTATTTTTGCTTCGATTTGAGCACAAAACCTTTGAGATGAATTGATATTAAAAAACGAGATAAAACTTTTGAAAAAAGAGTATTGAGAAGATACTAGATTTAGAGTTTTTACATATGATAAAAAAAATCCATTTTTTATTGATGATAATATCGTTTATAGTGAATATTTTCCTATAGGTATTAGAAAAAAAAGAAATATACTTAGAAATTTAGTTAATTTTTTTATTTTTTTATTTTCTACTATTAGAGCAGATTTGATAGTGATTTGATGAGGTTGAATTATATATGATGAAGAAGTTCAATCTACGAAAAATCCACTTGATTCTTGGATATTTAGAAGAAGATTTTTTAGAATATTTTTTAAAAAAGTATATTTTTTTAGAGTCTGAATTAATATAAAAAATGAAATAAATCTAAAAAAAGTAAAAAAGATATTTAAAAATTCACACAAAATTGAAGTTAGAGATAATTATAGTTTTGAATTATTAAAATCTCTATGAATAAACTCTACTATAGAAAAAGACCCGGTTTTCTATGATGCTTGAGAACTTGTTACTAAAAAATCTATAATATGAACGGTTTCATCTTATTTTTTTGATAAAACTTTGTTTTCTGACTTTGATTTATCTTGAAAAAAAATAGGTTTAGCAATTAGAGCTTGATATTTTGTAGAAAAATCAAATGTGTCAGTTCGTATGGAAGAGTGAAGAATTAGAGAAGTAATAAATTATTTAGTATGAGAATGAGCTCAAGTTGTTTTATTGCCTCATAGTTTTCATGATAGTGATGATTTAGCAAATGATTTTTTATTTTTAATAAATTTTGTTTGAGAAGAGGGAGTTTCTATAAAACAAGATATGAATGAAGTTTATGAAGCTTATAAAAATAAGGAAATAGATATTTGTATTGCGATGAGATTACATTCTATAATTCTTAGCCATGTTTATGAAATACCTTTTATAGGACTTAGTTATTCTACAAAAACAGATGAAGTTTTAAATGAGTTAAAAAAATAATATGAAACAAACTATTTTGGAATATCTTTTGACTATACCAAAGTGAAAAGTTACTACATATAAAAATATATGATTAATTTTTTCTGTTCACCCTAGAAAAGTTTCTCAAACTATGAGATACAATAAATTTCCAGAAATATATCCTTGTTATAAAGTAATTTCTTCTAATTGAAAAATAAGTTGATATAATTCGAAGAGGTGAGTTGAGGAAAAAATAGAGAAATTACAAAAAGATGGTATAGAAATAATAAATTGAATCATTGATGAGAAGTTTATTGTATAAAAAAAAATAAGACTTTTAAGTCTTATTTTTTTATACTTTCCAATCTATTTCTTTTTTTCCCCAACTTTTTAATATTTCATTTGTTTTTTTGAAATGGTTATTTCACAAAAATCATCTATAAGCAGAAAAAGGAGATGGATGAGGGCTTTCTAAAACTATATGTTTATTTGTATCTATAAGTGATTTTTTACTTAT
>CALMDL010000246.1 GCA_937864995.1 uncultured Candidatus Altimarinota bacterium
AAAAGAGGATCAAGAAGATCCGACATTGAAAATCAAACCTATTTTTAAATATCCTAAAAGGAAAAATAAGAAAATTTAAAAAAATTGATTATTTTTTGAATGATAAAAAAGAAAATGATAGATATTCTTCTTTTGATTATTGCTATAATTATTTTTACAATTTTTATAAAAATAATGAAATAAATAAAATTGTAATTGATGAAAATTTAGAAAAAAGTTGTCTTCAATTATGATTTTATTTATCAAGTTGGTGAATGATGAGATGAAGTTCATTTTTACTAAAAAAGAGTGTGAAAATATATAAAAAATTATTAACTGAAATTTCAAAATTGGATAAATCATATTTTGAAATTGATATAGATAATTATAATGATGAAAACATAGATAAATTAATATATATTTCCAATATTATAAAATCTTCTTTTGATGAAAAAGATAAACCTACTGATACCCTTGTTACAAAAATAATGTTATGAATTTTTTGAAATACACCTGCATTTGATAGATATTTTAAAAAATGAATGAATATTTGATGATTCAATAAAAAAAATTTATTAAAAATTAAAGAATTTTATGATGAAAATAAATATATTTTAGATGATTATAATATTAAAACTTTAGATTTTAATACTTGATTAGATACAGATATAAAATATAAAAAAGCTAAAATAGTAGATATGTATTGATTTATGAATTGATTTTAATAACCCTTAACAAAAACTATGAAAAAATACAACGAAGTAAACCCTCGCCAATCTTTCCCAAAACTGGAAGAAGAAATATTATCTTTCTGGAAAGAAAATAAGATATTTGAAAAATCTATAGAAAACAGAATAGATGCTCCTGAATTTAATTTTTATGATGGTCCTCCATTTGCAACTGGAACTCCTCATTATGGTCATATCTTGGCTGGTACAATAAAAGATGTGATTCCTAGATACCAAACTATGGCTTGAAATAGAGTAGAAAGAAAATTTGGTTGGGATTGTCACTGATTACCTATTGAAAATATCGTAGAAAAAAAGATGTGAATATCTGGAAAAGACGATATAGAAAAAAGAGTTTGAGTTTATGAATTTAACGAAGCTTGTAGAAGTAATGTATTTTGATTTGTAGAAGACTGGAAAAAAACTGTTGATAGAATGGGTAGATGGGTAGATATGGAAAACTCATACAAAACTATGGATAGTGATTTTATGGAATCTGTATGGTGGGTTTACAAAAGTCTTTATGATAAAGGATTAATTTATGAAGGTCATAGAGTAGTTCCTTATTGTCCAAGATGTAGTACTCCCCTTTCAAATTTTGAAGTAAATCAATGATACAAAGATAAACAAGATAAAACTGCAACTGTTAAATTTAAGGTAGTTTGAAGTTCAAATAAATATATATTAGCTTGGACAACTACCCCTTGGACTCTAGCAGCTAATTTATGACTTGCTGTTTGAGTAGATATAGATTATGTAGAACTTTTAGATAAAAAAACTTGAGATACTTATGTATTGGCTAGTGATAGAATTTCTTCATACTACAAAAACGAGGAAGATTATACTATAGTTAGAACATATAAATGAGCTTGTCTTGTTGGTATAAAATATGAACCTATTTTTGATGATTTTTGGACCTTAAATGAAGCAAATTCTATGCCGCAATGATTAAGTTTATGAGTTAATTCTTATAGTGTTGTAGCTGGTCATCATGTTACAACTGAATCTGGTACTGGTATAGTTCATATAGCTCCAGCTTATTGAGAAGACGATAATATAATCGGTAAAGAACAAAAACTAGGTTTTGTGGCTCATATAGCTGACAATTGAAATACTGAAAATCTACTTATAGATAATTGAATTCCAGTTTTTGAATACAATGAATTGGCTATAACAAAATTAAAAGAAAAAAATGCAACTATTTTGATAAATACTTATGATCACTCATATCCACATTGTTGGAGATGTGATACTCCGCTTATATATAGAGCAATTTCAGCTTGGTATGTAAATGTTGAAAAAATAAGAGACAAGATGATAGAAGCAAACAAAAATATCACTTGGGTGCCATGAGAAATAAAAACATGAAGAATGTGAAAATGGCTAGAATGAGCAAAGGATTGGAATATTTCTAGAAATAGATATTGGTGAAGTGCTATTCCTGTTTGGCAAAGTGAAGATAAAAGTGAAGAAGTTTGTATATGAAGTATAAAAGAACTTTATGAACTTAATAAAGACTTCTGACAAATAAAAGAAGTAAATGGAAAATACTATTATACTGATACTGGTAAGGAAGTAGATTTACACAAACACTTTGTTGATAATATCAAAATAAAAAATCCAAAAACTTGAAATACACTAAATAGAATACCTGAAGTACTTGATTGTTGGTTTGAAAGTTGAGCTATGCCTTATGCAAGTAAACACTTCCCTTTTGAAAACGACTGACAATTTAAATTTCCATGAGATTTTATAGCAGAAGGTCTTGATCAAACTAGAGGTTGGTTTTATACTCTTATCATTTTATGAGTTGCATTATACGATGTTGCTCCTATGAAAAATGTAATAGTTAATGGTATAGTACTAGCTGAAGATGGGCAAAAAATGTCAAAATCAAAGAAAAACTATCCAGATCCACAAATCATTTTTGATAATTATTGAGCTGATGCAATGAGATTTTATCTTATGAATTCTCCTGTAGTAGAAGCACAAGATTTGAGATTTATGGAATCATGAGTTGAAGAAGTAGTTAAAAAAGTAATATTACCTCTTTGGAATACTTATTATTTCTTTACAACTTATGCAAATATAGATAATTTTTCAGCTAAAGGTATAGATAGCAAAAAATTATCAAACAATCTAGATAAATGGTTGATTTCAGAATTAAATGAACTATCAAAAGAAGTTTGAGAATGATTTGAAAATTACAAACTTAATACTGCGGCAAAACCAATAGTTAAATTTATGGATAATTTAACAAATTGGTATATCAGAAGAAGTAGAAAAAGATTTTGGAAAACTGAAAATGATAGTGATAAACTAGAAGCTTATGAAACTCTTTATTTTACACTTGTTGAAACTTGTAAAATAATTGCTCCATTTATGCCTTTTGTAAGTGAATATATTTATAAAAATCTAACATGAAATGAATCAGTTCATCTATGTGATTTTCCAAAATATGATTCAAGTTTAATTAATTTAGAATTAAACAAAGACACAGATTTAGTTCAAAAAGTAATTACTCTATGACTTGCTTGGAGAGCAAATCAAAAAATAAGAGTAAGACAACCTCTTAAATCTATTACAATTACATTTGAAATAAGTGATTATTACAAAGAAATCATAAAAGAAGAATTAAATGTAAAAGATGTTTTAGTTGTAGAATGAACTACTCTAGCTAAAAAAATATGTAAACCAAATGGTAGAACAATTGGTCCAAAATTTGGAAGCAATGTAAAAACTATTATGGAAATGGCTAAATCTGGTAATTTTACAGAACTAGAAAATGGAAGTGTTTTAGTTTGAGAATTTACTCTTGAAGCTTGAGATTTTGAGCTTGTTTATGAATCAGGAAATACTGCAAATGCAATAGAAGCTTGATTTGGTATGGTTATATCAATGGATAGCAATATAACTCATGAACTAAAAAATGAAGGTTATATCAGAGATATAGTTAGACATATTCAAGAATCAAGAAAAGAAGCAGATTATAAGGTAGATGATAGAATACAAGTTTCTATATCTGGTTGTGATGAAGTAATAAAAGATTTCAAAGAATATATTCAAAATGAAACTCTATCTACAATTGTAGATAATCTAGATACTTTTGAAATAAATAAAGATTTAGAAATAGAAGATCTAAAAATAAATCTAAAATTAAAAA
>CALMDL010000247.1 GCA_937864995.1 uncultured Candidatus Altimarinota bacterium
TGATGAACTATTTTGGAATAATAAAAAAATAACTAAGATTTCTTAGTTATTTTTTATTGTATTTCTAAAAATTTTACAAACTGACTTGCTATAAATCATTCTTGTTTTAGTTCTTCTTCTGAAAAGTTTTTTATCATATGAGAAGCAAAATATTTTGCTAGATTACTTATATCTCTACCACTTTTTCAATCAAGTTTTTCTAGTACTTCATCGCTTATATCTCAAAGTCAAACTATATAATGAGCAAGCATTAATTTCATATCTTTTTTATTTGGTTTTCTGAAGTTTACATTTAGATTTGAACGGCTAACCAAAGCTGGATCAAGTTTATCTAGTCTATTAGTTGAAGCTAGTAGTAATATATTTTCTACTCTTTCTATTCAATCAAGTTTCTTTAATAGTACTCAAGTAACTCTTCAAGTTGCTTCATGAGAATTGTTTCTATCTCAACCAATTTCATCTATTTCATCTATCATAAGTACAGCTCATCAATGTTGTTTTGCTAATTTTCATGCTGTTTCAAATATATCATTAAGTTTTTCTTCACTTTCTCAATACCATTTAGATGTTATAGAATTTATAGGTATATAGATAAAAGGAAATCATAGATATCTTCAAATTATCTTTCACTCAGTTGTTTTTCATGTTCCAGGCTCTCATTCAAAAATAGCATAATTTGGTATAATTGATTTTATTTGTGGAAATAGTTCTTTTCATACTCTTTCATATTTTTCTTTTTGCTTCCAAGGAGAAATCAATTTTGTATCTATCTCTTCTTTTACATCATCATATCAGACAAATCATTCTTCTTTTGATATATCTTCTAATGATTTTTCATTTTCACTACTTGGCATCAAAACTCTAACTCATAAATCTTCTAATTGTTTTTGATAATTTACTCATCATTCTTGTAATTTTAAGCATTCTATCACAAAATTTTTAAAAAATACTTCTAAAAACTCTTTTGTTATATTTGTATAATGAGATTGTACTTCTATCTCTAGTTCTTTTCAACTTGAAGATATAGAAATATCGTATTTTGCATTAGAACTTCCAGGTTCAGCTACATCCAATTTTATTTGGTTTCAATAAAATCTACTATCTCATAGTTTTATGAAGTACTTATTTTCATATGATGAGATTCTAGATGATATGTAAGCTAAAACTCTGTTATCAAGTTTTATGTTATTTTCTATAGGGAAGACTAATCTAAATTTATTTTCACTTCCATTTCTATATATAGTTCTATCTATTCATAATAAATCTACTATTTGTTGTCAACTTAACTCGTTACTCTTTCATTCACATTTTGGTAGTAAATATTTTTGAATTATTTCTTTTAAAGTTATTAAGTCTTTATCACTAATACTTCAAACATTTACACTTAATGTTATTCATTTTGAATAATTTTCTTCAAATTTAATTTTTAGATTTCATAAAATTAAATAATCATCTTTTAGTTTTACACCTTCATTTGATATTATATCAAGTATGATTTTTTCTATACTAGTTCAAGATTTAACTTTTAATCAAGTGTTTATATCTAGTTTATCTGAATTGTATATGCTGTTTCAAACACTTATTTCAACTCATAATTCTTTTCTAAATAATTCTTTTAAAAAATATCTTACTTTATCTAGATTAGAATTTGAGATAAGTTTATCTACTTTTTCAACAACTTGATTACTAGCTACTTCTAGAGGCTCTGCTGTTATTTCAGAACTAGGTTTTTCTTCAATTTGAGGTAGTTTATTTTCTATCATTGGTTTTCAAGATCCTAATGTTTTTTCTCCATCATTTCATCAATTAGTTCATCATTTTCTTAGAAATCAAGGTATAAGTTTTTCAAACATATTTTTTATTAAAATAATAATAAATTTATTATAAAACTAAAATAAATAAAGTCAATATATAAAATATCGACTTTATTTACACTTAAAACATCATTGTCCGTGATCATTTGTCATACCG
>CALMDL010000248.1 GCA_937864995.1 uncultured Candidatus Altimarinota bacterium
TTATATGGCATGAATTAAACTGGATGAAAAAGTATATTTAGAAACTATAAATATACTTTTGAATTCAAATATAGATTATGAATTTAGAACAACTGTTATAAGGTGAATTCATAATGAAAAAATAATAGAAAACATATCTAAATATATTACTTGAGCTAAGAGTTATTATTTACAAAATTATAAATCAGGTAATACATTAAATCCAGATTTTAAAGGAGAAAGTTTTAGTAAAAATGAGCTAGAAAAATTTAGTGAAATAGCAAATAAATACATAAAAAATGTATGAATTAGAGACTAAAAAATAATTTCTTATTTTTTAGTCTATTTATTGCAATAATACAATTATTTATATAATTTAACTATTATTATTAACTATAAATGTACATATGAATATAAAAAAAACTGATATTATTTGAGAAATAGCATCAAAATATCCAATTACAGTTAGTATTTTTTTAAAATACTGAATTGAATTTTGTTGTAAATGAAATATTTCTTTAGAAGAATCTTCTAAAAGAGATAATTTTAATTTAGATGTAGTTTTAGAAGAAATTAATACTTTAATTAATTTTAATAATTCTGAAGATATAGATTTATCATCAAAATCTTTAATAGAAATTTCAGAATATATAAAAAACAATTTTCATAACCCTATAAGAGAACTTTTATATCCAACTGAAGTTTTAGCCAAGAAAGTAGCTATGGTTCATGGATTAGCTCATACTGAACTTATAAAAATTAAAGAAATAGTAGAGTGATTAGTACCAGTTTTAGAAATGCATTTTGATAAAGAAGGACAAATATTACATCCTATGTTAAAAGAATTACAAGAAAGTTATGATAAAAGTAATGATTCTTTGTCACTTCATTGTTGAAGTATAAAAAATCCTATAAGACAAATGGAGTTTGAACATGACAATTATGGTGATATGCTTTTAGAATTAAGAAATTTAACAAATAATTATATTTTACCAGATGGGGCTTGTAGGAGTTATCAAGCATTGTATGCAAATTTACAAAAATTAGAGGAAGATCTAATGAGACATACAAATTTAGAAAATTTTGTACTACACCCAAAAGCAATTGAAATGGAAAATAAACTATCTTGAAATAATAAATGTGATTTTTAATATAAATTTATGTCAGAAAAAAAACTAAACTTAATAACATTTTCATGACCTCCTTCATCTTGAAAAACCTCTGTTATTATAAAAATAATAAAAGATTTTTTACAAAAAAATATAAAAATTTGAGTTGTAAAAATGGATTGTCTTATGACAGATGATGATAAATTATATGCTGAATTATGAATTCCTGTTAAAAAAGCTCTTTCAGCAAATATATGTCCAGATCATTTTTTTGTAAGTAATATAGAAGAAATATTTGATTGGGGGAAAAAACAAGATTTGGAAATACTTATAACTGAGAGTGCAGGTCTTTGTAATAGATGTAGTCCATATATAAAAGATATAAAAGCAGTTTGTGTTATAGATAATTTAAGTTGAATAAATACTCCAAAAAAAATAGGACCTATGTTAAAGTTAGCAGACATAGTTATTGTTACAAAATGAGATATAGTTTCTCAAGCTGAAAGAGAAGTTTTTGTCTCTAGAATAAAAACTGTTAACCCAAAAGCTGTAGTTATGCATGTTAATTGATTAAATGGACAATGATCTTATGAACTCTCAAATTTATTATTAGAAGATAAACAATTTTATGAAACTTTGGAGGGGATGTATTTGAGATTTTCTATGCCAACAGCTGTTTGTTCTTATTGTTTATGAGAAACACGCATATGAAAAAGATTTCAAATGTGAAATGTGAAAAAAGTAAATTTAGATGATTAATGATATTATTATGTTGAATTATTTAGAGTTTTTAGATATACAATTAAGAGATATTTTATCTAAAAAACCAAAGTTGGAGGAGTTTTTAAATAATAATTGATTAATTTATAACCTTAATACCAATTTAAAAATAAAAGACTTTTTTAATAATTTTTGAGAAAATTTTTATATAGAAAAAGCTACAACTAAACAAATTCTCTCAAAAAGTTTTTATGATTTTTATATATCTATTTTAAAACAAGAAAATCAAGATAATTTATTGGATGTTCAGGAAATAACTATAATTGCTTGAAATAATAAATATAATAAAAAAGAAAATTTTTCTTTTTTAAATATTAAAAGAGGAGAAATTATATCTATTGTATGACCTACATGATCATGAAAATCTAGATTACTCGCTGATATAGAGTGGATGGCTTCTAAAGATACTCCAACAAATAGAGAAATCCTTGTGAATTGAATTAATCCACCAAAAACTCTTAGATATTCAAGTGACTTTAAATTGGTAGCTCAAT
>CALMDL010000249.1 GCA_937864995.1 uncultured Candidatus Altimarinota bacterium
GCTATAAAAGATGGAACAAAGGAACTAGAAGCTTTATTTACAGGAGTTCCTGAGAAAAAAGGTATTGCTACTTTACTTGATGAGGCTATTAGTGTTAACGGAGTTACAAAAAGTCTTTTGGATTATGAAATAAAAATGCTAGAAAGAGAAGAGCAATTGAAAAAAGATAAAGAGATAGCTCAAACTGCTCTTGATACAAAATATTCTTTGATGGCTCAACAGTATGCTTCTTATAATGTTATAATAAACGAAATGGAAGCATCTTTTTCTGGATTGAAAATGATTATTGGTCAATCACAATCTTCTAACTAGAAATATTTTAAAAGGTGGCTTTTAAGCCACCTTGCATTTAAGTAAATATATAATATACTAAAATAAATTGTTTTGGAGTTAAATTTTATGGGGATTGAGCTATATAACCAACAAAATGCAGTATCAGACGACCCTTATGCTTTGGTTTTAAAACTTTATGAAGGTATCATAAAGTATCTATCATTTGCAAAAAGTGCAATAAATAATGGTGATGTTGAAAATAAATTTATATATATAAATAAGTCAATTGCAATATTTGATGAACTTAGAAATGTACTTGATTTTGATGGTGGAGAAGTTGCATACTATTTAGATGGTTTATATTTGTATCAAATAGAGACTCTTTTTAGTGCTGGAGTTGATGATAATATTAATTCAATAAATCAAGTTATAAAAGTAGTACAAGGATTAATCGACGCATGGAAAGAAGAGACTGGTCTATAAAACTTTTAAAAGAGTTGATTTATATCGACTCTTTAGATTCTTACGAGAAAGCAAATAGTTTGGTTTCTTGGTACACTGAGTATTTTTCAAAATCTAGTATAAATGATTTAGATTTGGAATTAAGTGACTTAAAAATATTAGAAGAGTTATTTTATAGAAATATAAACTTTTTAAAAGAGCAACAAAAACAAGCAGGCGAAGAGTTAAAAAATATAAAAAAAATGAAGAGTTTTTTAAAATATTAAAAAACTATTTTATAAAATACCCCTCATCAAGATTGTTAAATATAATATCTTTTGGAAGCTTTTTTCTAAGTCTTTTTATCAAACTTCTAATAGCATCTAAGCTTTTAAATTCACCATCATATACTACATCTTCTATTAAAGTGTAGTTTACACATTTTCCTTGATTACATATTAGAAGGTGAAGAAAATTCTTTTCATTTTTTGTGAGTTCAATCTCACTATTATTGTATATGAATTTTTTTGTTTCCATATCAAATAGTGTCTCATCATCAAATTTGAAAATATTACTATTCTTCTTAAATTTTGCAAGCTTGAAAAGTAATTCTTGAATATTGAAAGGCTTTTTAATATAATCATCACATCCTTTTAGA
>CALMDL010000250.1 GCA_937864995.1 uncultured Candidatus Altimarinota bacterium
CTTGCATCAAAATATAGAAATTTGGCTGTTGTTTGAGATGATAGTCAATCTATTTATAGTTGGAGATGAGCTGATATGAGAAATATAATAAATTTCAAAAAAGATTATAGTGAAGCTCTTGTTGTAAAACTAGAACAAAATTATAGAAGTACAAAAAAAATCATTTCAGGAGCAAATGCGGTAATTGCAAAAAATACTTCATGAATCAAAAAAGAGCTTTGGACAGAAAATAATGATTGAAATCATATACAATACATAGAAGCACCAGATGACAAGATTGAAGCTAGTGTAATAGCAGAAATTATAAAGGAAAAAAATGATAATTGATCTAGTTTAAGTGATAATTTGATTTTGTATCGTACAAATGCTCAATCAAGAAAAATTGAAGAAGCTCTTATGATAAAAAATCTAGCATATAGAGTTATTTGAGGTATGAAGTTTTATGATAGAGCTGAGATAAAAGATTTACTTGCTTATCTAAGAGTGATTCATAATCCAAATGATACAGTTTCGATGAAAAGGATTATAAATACTCCAACGAGAAAAATTTGAGCAAAATCAATTGAAATTATGGATCATTATAAAGAAAATTTTTGACTTACTTATCCACAAATAATTGAAAATATAGATGAAGTAGAAGAACTTAATAATTGAGCTAAAACAGCTATAAAAAGTTTCAATATAATTTTTGAAGATTTAGTTAAAAAATCTCACCAAATAGTAGTTTCAGAGTTGCTTAGAGAAATAGTAAAAACAACGAAATATGATGATTATATAACTGAGTGACTTAGTCAGGAAGAAAAAAATTCTAAACTTGAAAACATAGATGAGCTTGTAAATGTAGCAACAGAATATAATGGTATGGAACCAAGAGAAAGTTTGGCTATATTTCTAGAAGAAGTTTCTCTTATAACAGATATGGATACAAAAGATGAAAGAAGTGAATATGTAACTCTTATGACTATTCATACAAGTAAATGATTGGAACAAAAAAGAGTATTTTTAACTTGACTGGAGGAATGACTTTTCCCAAGTTTTAGAAGTATTTGAGAAGCTGCAGCTCTAGAAGAAGAAAGAAGACTTATGTATGTAGCAATGACTAGAGCTAGGGAAGAACTATATATAAGTAGAGCGAGTGAAAGATTTAATTTTTGAGATTATGTTAGAAATCCTGAAAGTAGATTTGTAAAAGAAATACCAAAAGACCATATAGAAAACTATGATTTATGAAACTTTGTAAATAAATGAAATAATTATTTTTGAGGAAGTAGATTATCATGAAATAGTGAAGGTTTTAGTTGATTTAATTCTAGTTTTTCAAATGAAACATTTTCTAAACCGAAAGTAAAATTAGCAAATAATGATATAGCAAGTTTTTCTCTTTGAGACAGAGTTAATCATCCTAAATTTTGAAATGGTATAATAACTACTTTATCTTGAGAACTTGCAACTATTGCATTTACTTGAAAATGAGCTATAAAAATGAATATAAAAATAGCTCCTGTAAGAAAAATTTAAAAAATAAAATTAAAATTGTAAAGCTGATTTTAAAAATCATATCAAAAAATTAATGTTGTGTTAATATGGTATAAGTATATTGTAATTACAATATACTTATTTTTTTACTTATTTATTATGAATAGATTATTAAGTAGTATTTTATTAGCGGTTTTTATTATTTGAAATTTGCAGGTACAAAATATATATGCAAATTATGAAAATAC
>CALMDL010000251.1 GCA_937864995.1 uncultured Candidatus Altimarinota bacterium
AAAAAAGGTTTCAGAAAAATATGATTAAATCATCACTCAATATCAAATTTAAATGAATTTAGTGTTATATATTTTAGAAATTCCAGTCATTTAAAAATATTTGTTTTTCAACTAGCATTTGCTCAATAAAAAATAGCAGTTTTATTTAACCATATATTTTCTCATTTTTTTAATTTTATTATATTTTTATTATTAGATAAAGTTCTAATTTTTTTATTAGACTCCATTGAAAATCAAGCTTCATCTTTAAAAGAAAGATAATTTTTCATTTTAAAATTTAGTAGCATATATTTTAAAATATTAAGTTAAATTAAGTTAAGTATGTTATAATCTTAACAATTAAGATTATAACATACTTTTAATTTAAAATCAAGTTTTTATGTATATTTTTTACATAAAACTTGATTTTATTATATTTTTAAATATACTTTGTTTTATTATAAAGTAAAAAATATACATGAGATTAATTTTTTATAAAATAAAAAATCTCCAAACAAAAATATTTAGAGATTCTATATACATTCTCGGCTGAGAATATTAACTTTCGTCAAAAAGTGCTAATAGTATATAGTTAAAAGGAATATTTGCAAATTATTTTAGTTCCTTTAACATATTGAATATGTCTAAACAAATTTGGGTAACTCCAACGGAAACTTGATGGAAAGTAAAACAACCATCTAATATTAAAGCATCTGCTTTAACTTGAACAAAAAGTGAAGCAATTAATGTTGCTAAGCAAATTGCACAAAATCAATGATTAGAAATGATTTGGCAAACAAAGGATTGAAAAATTCAATGAAGAAATTCTTATTGAAATGATCTATTTCCTCCTAAATGATAAAGAATTATTTAAAAACACATCAAATTAATTTGATGTGTTTTTTCTTTACATTTCTCACAATTTCCATAAACTAAAAAAGCTAAAATAAATCACATAAATGTTCAATAAAAGATAAAAAAGGGCAACTTAGTTTGCTCGCCCTTCTTGTCATTTTTTATTGAGCTCGAGGTGGTTTATTTTAGCGAATATTAGAGTGGATTAAGTTGCCCTTTTTTGTTCGCTAAAATAAACCATTTTTAAATTGCACGTGTAATTTTTAGCATATTATTTTTTAATATGCTTTTTATTATGGAAAAAAAATCTTGAAATTGAAATCTTAGA
>CALMDL010000252.1 GCA_937864995.1 uncultured Candidatus Altimarinota bacterium
ATTTCTTATTAATAATAGAAAGATTTAATTATATTGTATTTTTGGCTTATACAAGCAAAATAATTAAAATATTAGTTTCTTTCACTATATTATTATTTAATTTATGTTTTTATGAAAAATATAACTTGTTTAGAAAATGTTGTTGGTGAATTTATTAATAATGAAGAAAGAATTGATTCTATTATTGGAAATAATAGTTCAGTTATGGATTATTTAATTAAATATTGAGATTATAAAAATTCAAATTATGTTTGAGTTATAAAATGATTTTTAATCAATAATTCTTTATTTTGAAATTCTCAAACAGATATATCAAAAGCATTGTATAAAATACAAAATTTCAATTTAGCAGAATACATAGAATGAGAAATAAATATATATGACGAAGATTTATTAAATTCTTATTATTATTTTGATAATTGGACTGATGTTAGAAAATGAGATAAAGATGTTATTTATATATTAAAAAGAGCACAATATGAATGATATGATGAGTTATATTCAGATATATTAAATAACTTTTTAGAATTTATTAAAGATAATTATTTTATTATCAATAATGAAAAATATAAATAAAAAAAAATAAGAATTAGATATCTAATTCTTATTTTTCACTTTTCTTATTATTTCAACTTCAATATATGTTGCTAAAGTTGAACGCTGTCAATATCATGGTGGAGCTAACGAGATTTGAACTCGTGTCTCGGAAGGCCAAGGAAACACATCTACTATTATAGTTTATTTTGATATTCTTTTACATGAAAAACAAACAAAAAGTGTAAAAGAAGACCTTGTCTATCGGTACTTATAGGTACAAGACTTTGTCAAAACCGATCCTATAAGACTTGAATGTATAATCTATAAAATTCTTCAAGTGAAAGATTATAGATTTTGTAGCAGGCCAGTCGGCACTCATCAACTTGTGAAGGCTACTGTTATTGCAAGTTATTATGCAACAACAAAAGCTGGAGTTAAAGCATTTTTAAATGCAGTTAAACCACCTTGAATTCTTGTTTTAGCAATTATGCTTGTTTATGATTGATTGAGGAAGGCATAAACATCTCCCTAATAGCATATAACCCGGACGATTCTCCCGATAGAAACCATAAATAGCCCCGTATTTTTATTATATTTGAAAAACTTATTTTTCAAAGTAAAAAATAAAAAACTGCTTATGCAGTTTTTCTTCATTTATTTATAATCAAACTCACTTGTTCTTCAACTCATGGAGTAAGTAATAATCTAGCATCCTTGTTTATCAATTTAAGTGCTCATATGCAAAGATTTATAGATTCTTGAGACAAGATAAAATGGTCTTTTCAAACACATTCTCTTTGAGTCAATGTTTTTCAATCCAATCATTTTATAGTTGCATCCATAGAACCATTTATAACAAGCCATATCATAAAATCTTGTACATCTTTTACACTTTCAAATGGTTTATTAAACATAACATCTTTAGTATTTAAACTTGCATGCATCAAAGTAGTTATAGGCATTTTAACAACATTTGTACCAGTTTGTAAAGATTCATTTGTCATATCTATAATTATTACTTATTAAAGTAATTTAGATTATACTATATAATATATATTTGTCAAAATTATTTTTTAAATTTTATTTCACCTTTTTGACCTACACATTTTTCTAATTTTTTTGATAAACCAACAGTATCTTTATCTGTTGTTTTTGTAGTACCAGCTTTCCATCTAGTACCTAAATTTGCAACTATGATATCAGGATTATAAAAATGATTTGAACTAGGCCAAATAGATAATTCCCCTGGTTCTACAAGAGTCAGAGATTTTTTCACTACAAATGATTTATCTATATCTCAAGTAAGTTTTACTGTTTTTTGTTCTAGTACTTTTTCAAAAAGTTTTTTTGAAAGTATGATTCTACCATTTCCAAATTCATCTGGTGGTGCTATAACAAAAGTATTTTCTTCTTTTAAGTCTATAAGAGGCGCTACATCTCCTACATTTAATTCTTCGTATTTTGTATGTTTAAGTGTAGCTCATTTTGATTCTAAAAAATGAACTATTGGCAAATGTTCAGCAGAACGAAATTGAGAACCACTAGAAGTATCTGGGATTATATCTCATAGAGAAATGATTTTTTGTAATGATACATTTTCTCTTCATTCAAATTCACAAACCCAAGAAGCCACATCTAAACCATAGATTAAAAATACTCTTCCGTGTTTTGAAACTACTCTAATTATATGATTTTCTTGTCAGTTTTCTTTTGCACTTTTTTCATTTCTTGGAGCACTATTTAATGCAAATGCTTTTATTTCTCATGATTTAAGAGAAAATATATCTAGTACTTGTTTTGCATTGTTGTATGCTTTTGAATCTAGTTCACTACATGCTGTAAATGCAACATGCAAAGGAGAATGTCCAGCTGGAATTATTCTAGCTGGCATATTTAGAGTTTCATATTGTTTTTGTATTCTCAAAAGTGAATCTGTACCACTTCATTGGGTAGCTCAAACATCTGTTATATGGTTGTAATTCATAAAAATATTTTAAATTATAATTATTTTTTTCTTGGTTTTTTTAGTTCCAATATCTGATCTCTAAGTTCTGCTGCTTTTTCGTATTCCATATTTGCTGCAGCTATATCCATCTCCAATTCTAATCTTGCTAACTCTTTTTCAACTGATTTCTTATCAAGAGCACTATAATCTCTTTTTGTTTTATTTGATTTAAGTCACATATCTTTGATTTCACTAAAAACTGTTGTCGGAGTTATACCATTTTCTTCGTTGTATTTTTGTTGTAAATTTCTTCTATAATAAGTCAAATTTATAGCTTTTCTCATAGCTTCACTTATGATAAGTCACTCATTGTTACATAGTTTTCAAGCATCTACTCTAAAAAGTCAGTCTTGTTCTATAGGTAATATTTTATCTCCTGATTTTTCTTTTACTATCATGTTTTTTCCATCAAATTCTCATCTTTTTAGTTGTTCACTATACATATAAACCTTACCATTTTGATTTCTTGCAGCTCTTCAAATTATCTGTATAAGAGAAGATTCACTTCTAAGAAAACCTTGTTTATCAGCATCTAGTATACATATCTTGCTTACTTCTGGTAAATCAAGACCTTCTCTAAGTAAATTTACTCAAACTATAACATCTATTTTTCATTCTCTTAATTCCTTTAGTGTTTCAAGTCTCTCTAGAGTTTCTATTTCAGAGTGAAGATATTTTACTTTTACTCAGTTTCAAAGTAGATAATCAGTCAATTCTTCGCTTGATCTTTTTGTAATAGTTGTAATCAAAATTCTTTCGTTTTTTTCAACTACATCGCTTATATTTTTCATGATATCATCAACCATAAATTCCATAGGTCTAAGTATGATTTCAGGGTCCAGAAGTCATGTTGGTCTCATCATTTGAGGCACTATTCTAGTATTTTCATCTGCTTTCCAAACTCAATCAACTATTGGGTCAAAATCGTAAAATAATTCTGGATTATTTGTACTATTTACTATATCGTATTTACCTGGAGTTGCTGAAACTGCAACTACTTTTTTCATTTTTGCTTCAAACTCTTCAAATTTAAGAGGTCTATTATCCATAGCACTTGGCAATCTAAAACCATTTTCTACTAGATTTACTTTTCTAGCTCTATCTCCAGCATACATTCAACCTATTTGACTAAAAGTCATATGTGATTCATCAACAAGCATCAGATAATCATCACCAAAATAATCCATAAGAGTTGCAGGAGCTACTCAAGAAGTTCTACCATCTAAGTATCTAGAATAGTTTTCTATACCATTTACATAACCTACTTCTTGCATCATTTCTAGGTCGTATTCTACCTTTGTTTTAAGTCTTTCATATTTAAGTACATCTCAAATACTTTGAAAATAAGCAAGTCTTTCTTCTAATTCTGCTTTTATATCTGGAACTATTTTTTCTATTTCATCTTTTGTTGTAACAGTATGTTTTGCTGGAAATATAGTCACTTCTTTATGATACTCATATATTTCTCCTGTTAGATAATTTCTACTTGTCATTTGACTAATTTCTTCTCACCAAAATTCAACTGTAATAACAGTTTCACTACTAGCAGGATATATCTCAAGT
>CALMDL010000253.1 GCA_937864995.1 uncultured Candidatus Altimarinota bacterium
TTTAGTGTTCATATTCGAGTACATTCTATGAAAACTCTAACTATTATATCTCAATAATTAAAAAATGACCCATTTCAATCTTTTTTTCATACATAAATATTATATTTTATATTTTCATATAAATATGAAAATATAAAAAGTCAATCATCATAACAAAAATCCTCTTCAACTAAGTTATTAAATAATATTTTTCTAAGTAATATCCATCTTTTAATCAGTAAATTAACAAATTCTTCATTTCTATATTTTAAGAGAAAAATATATTTATTTTTATTAAATTTAAATTCATTATAAATAGATTTTTTTGACAATATATAATCTCATATAATTAAATAATCCAATTCTGTAGATAAAAACATCTCTATAGCATCTTTCGGGCTTTCAACAATTGGTTGTCCTTTTACATTAAAAGATGTATTTATAAGAATTGGAATATTTGACAATTTATAAAATTCTTTTAGTAAATTATAAAATTTTTCATTTTGCATTTTATTTACAGTGTGATATCTAGAAGTTCAGTCTATATGTACAACTCATTTTATAAATTTTTCTTTCCCTGTTTTCACATTTGCTGATAAAGCCATAAAAGGACTTGGGTGGTTTATATCAAAAAAATCTACTAAATTTTCTTCTAAAATTGATGGTGCGACAGGTCTCCACAACTCTCTTGATTTGATTTTATTAACCCTATTCTTTATATCTATACTTGTTGGAGATGCTAAAATACTTCTAAATCATAATGCCCTAGGTCAATATTCAGATCAACCTTGAAACCATCAAATAATTTTTCAATTATTTAATAAATTTGCAATAAATTTATAATCAACATTTTCAGAAAAGTGTAAATATGAACTATAAAAATTTATATATTTTTTTATTTCATTATTATCATACGAAACACCTAATCAAGCTGATATTAAAGGAATTCTTTTTTCATTTCATCATAAGATATGATATCAGTAATATCCAGAACCAAGAGATATTCATGCATCATTAGCAGCAGGACTAATATAAATTTTTTTAAATTTAGTTTTTTCTAATATTTTTGAATTAGAAAAAGTATTTAATCAAACAGCTCAAGCAATACATAGATTATCTGATGGAATAATTTCATAAGTTTTATTAGCTAAATATACCATAGCATCTTCCGTGTCAGATTGTAGCTTTGCAGCAATATCAGCAAAAATACTTTTTGTAACATCTATATCTCTATCCCTATAATCTTGCTCAGTAACTCAAAAAATATTAGATAAATCTAAAGTATCATCATCAATATAAAAATTTTTATTCAAAATAACTGATAATCAATCATATTCAAAAATATTTATATGATTAAATTTATTAGGGTTTC
>CALMDL010000254.1 GCA_937864995.1 uncultured Candidatus Altimarinota bacterium
TGATGAAATATATGGAATGATTTGAAAGAATTATTCTTATATGAGCTAAATCATTAAGTAAAATGGATGAATTATTTGAACATAAAGTTTCAATAAAAGATATAATAGTAGATAATGTAAAATTTTTTATACCATTATATTATGATAGTTTAAATTTAGATTTATATTGATATTCATGAATGAATATAGAATCAAAATATATATTTTCAAAAGATGATTTATCAATAACATGAGATATTATAAAATCATGAAATTATAATATAAATGAAAATATAGAATATGATTATGAAAAATATAATTATTTAGATGATATATCATGAGAGTATCCAATAGAAATTTGTACTTGATGTGGTTGATATTGTACATATTGTGATATAAAGAATGTTGCATGATTTGTAGATAGCTTAGATATTAAAAAAGTATTAAATAAAATTGATAGATGAATAGTTTTATGATATAAAAAAATACATTTTATTGATGAAGATAGTGCAAGTTATTGATTAGATAAATGATTAGATTTTGCTGATTTGTTAAATGAAGTTTCAAAAATTAAATGAGATTTTAAACTTAGAATTTTTTATTTTGAGCCAGGTAGATTAGAAAAATTATATAATAAAATAGACCCAGAAATATGGAATAAAATAGACCATTTTTGTGTTCCACTTCAAACTAACTCTCAAAGAATTTTAAAATTAATGAATAGAAATTATAATATTGAGAATGTAATTAAAATTGTAAAAGAAATAAAGAATATTAATAAATCAATTAAAATAACAACTCAATTTATATATTGATTTCCAACAGAAACATTTGAAGAATTCAAAAATTATTTTAATGTTATAAATATATTTGATGAGATTTGGTTTTGGTATTATTCTGATAGAAAATGAACTCAATCTATTTCTTTTCCATGAAAAATAAATAAAATGGAAATGATAAAAAGACTTATTTTTTTATGGAAAATAAAAGAAAAAAATATAAATAAGATTTTTGATAAAAATGAAACTTTGATACAATGAATAAAAATTTTTTCAAAAAGAGAACAATAATTTATAAAATATTAGTATTATGAATAATATATTTATTTGAAGTGCATCATGAGCTGAACATAGCCAGACATCATATCAATCGACTATTGTATATGAGTTTTTTAAAGAAAATGGTTATTGTTTAGTAAATGAACCAAAAGATTCAGACTATATTTTACTTAATGCATATCCTTTTGATAATTATGAAGAAAAACTTGTTTTGATTTCTATATATTATTATATAAATAAGTATAAAGATAAAAAAATTATTTTGTTTTGATCTATTCCAGATATGATTTATTGAATTAGAAGATTAAAAAATATAATATTTATTTCTTATTCTGAATATTTTATTTTCGATCAAATATTCAAGAAAACTATATCTATTTATGATATAGATGTTGGGAGAATAAAATTTTTTATGCCATTAAAAATTGAAGATGTATCATTGTGAGATTTATTACATAATAGTCTTTGAAAAAATTTAAAATTAGAGACATCATATGAAATTTCAGAATATGATTTATCAATAACTGTTGATAAATTATTAGAATGAACATATTTTAATTATAAAATAGAAGAATATCCATGAAAAATTAATTATATGGATGATAATATTGATAATTACTATATTGAAACAACTCGCTGATGTTGATTTAACTGTTCATATTGTGCAATAAGAAATGTATCTTGATTTACAAAAAGTTTTCCTATAGAAAAAATATTGAGTAATATAAAAAAATGATTAGCTAATTGAGCTAAGAATATAATTATAATTGATGAAGATGTTTGAAGTTATTGAATTGATATAGGTTTAAATTTTGCATATTTAATTAATAAAATAAATTCAATACAATGAGATTTTAATGTAAAATTCTATTATATTGAGCCTAGACATCTTGAAAAATATTATAATCAAATAGAAGAAACTTTTTGGGTAAATAAATTATCTTATGCCAGAATTACAATACAAACTACTTCACAAAGAATATTAAAATTGATGAATAGAGATTATAATATTGAAACAGTATTAAATATTACAAAATAAATAAAGAAAATTAATAAAAATATACAGTTAGGATGAATAGTTATATATTGATTTCCAACAGAAACATTTGATGAATTTAAGGATTATTTTAGGTTATTAGAATATTTTGATTGTACAGATTTTTTGTGTTATGCAGATAAAAAATGAACAATATCATATAAAATGGAAAAAAATACAATTAGAGAGATATATATAAAATCTTTAATGATATTAAAAATGAGAGATAAGGTATGAGATAAAATAGATCCAGTTATATGATCTTTTAGTGAAAGATTGAAATTGTTGAAAACTTGTTATTAATTTTTTAAACAATATAAATTATTTATATTTAAATCAATTTAAATATAATGAAAAATATAAATATTATAATTAGAAAGAAATATTTATTTTTAGCAATTGAACAATTTTTAATAATATAAAGTTAAATAATAATATATATGAAATATTTTAGTAGTCAAAATGTTATATTCTTTGATAGAGTTTCTATTGATTGTTTATTATCAGATAATAAGTTTGTTAAAATTTATAATTTTTTTATTGTAAATAATTATAAATTAACAGAAATAGAAGATGAATCAAATGTTATTATATTAGATTTATGTTGAGTTAATAGTGAATTTTTAGATTCAACTAAATATAAAATTGAATATTATTTAAATAAATGAAAGCAAATAATACTCATAGGTTGCATAAGTTAAATTTTTAGAAAAAATTATTGAGAAAAA
>CALMDL010000255.1 GCA_937864995.1 uncultured Candidatus Altimarinota bacterium
GATAATTTATTAACAAAAGTTGATACAGCTTTATGAAAATATACAAATTGATCAAATAAAATTGATAATTCTAAGTTATTAGCAGCTCAAACTACTACGTCAACAGAATCTACTTCAAATGTAAATTCTTGTAATTCTAAAAAAGAATGAGATGCATGATATGTATATGAATGAATTTATATATTAGAAAATAATAAATCTTATAGACTTTTTGATTATAAAGATGAATTATTATGAAATGAAGAAACTACAATTATAGATTTTGATAGTGATTGAGATGAAGACTTACTATATTTTGCTAATGATGTATTATATCTAAAAGAAAATTTAGATAAAAAAGATGATAAAGTTTACTTAAATGAATGACCAATAGTTCTTGATTATGAAGATAATAAATTTTTAAATTGAGATGTTTATATAAGTGCAATTAATGATGCTTCAAGTAATGTCTCATCAAGCTCTATTATTAATATATCATTTTTATCAATGCAAAATATTAATAATTATAGATTAAGTTTCTATAATATGGTAGATAAATTCGTAAATGAAAGATTTTCAAATTATTCTCCTAAGTTTAGAAAAAAATCTATTGTAGATGCTATTGCATGAATATGAGAAGTAAATTTAATATCTCAATCTAATACTTATGATGAATTAAAAGATATTGTAAATATTACTGAAGTTTGAGATTTAAGATGAATAGAAATATATACAGATGAAATGTTAAATATTAAAGATAATTTAAATAATTGAAATGTTGTTACATTATCTAATGGTACAAAATTATATTCTTGAGATTCTTCACTTGCTTTAAAATATTTAACAGATGGTAATAGTGAAGTTAAAACTTTAATTTTACCTAAAAATAGACATATAGAAGTTAAAACTACTATTAATGTTGTATGAGTAACATGAAATTGATTTATTAGAACTTGAGCTAAAAAAACATATATTTGAACTGAAATAAGAACACTTATATGAAAACCATTATTGGCTTGAACTAAAATATCATATGTATGAAATAATTTTGAAGTAAGAGATGATACATATATAGAATTAGAATATTATGATTGATCAAAACTCGATTTAGATTTTGAATATATATCTGATTGGGAATTATATGATTTATGATATAGCTCTGAAAGACATCTTATTTCTGTAAGTAGAGATAATGATTTCTATTATTCAAAAATATCTTCTTTTAAAGAAAATATAAATTCTACATTGAGTAATCAAATTTTATTGTCTCCTCAATTACAAGCAGATAGTAACGCTCCAGAATTAGAAATGAATTCAATTAGAGTTCCTGTTTATCAAAAACAAAATATCAATTTAAATAAGTATGTTTATGAAGATTCATGAATTGAATGAATTGAAAGTATATATATGGATTTTGATTTAGCAGTAGATAGTTCTTGAGATTGAAATCCAAAAAATGATGATGATTCTAAATCTATGTCAAACATAAAATTTATAAAAACAGAGGATTCTCTTAATTTAGAAGTTTGAAGTTTTGAAGAATTATATGATAAAAAAGTTTGAATTTCTATTATTGATTCTAATTGAAATATTTGATACAAAGAGGTGCCATTTGAAATTTATAGTCCAATTCCAGAAATAGATGATTATAAAGAAAATAATATTTCATGATCTTTAAATGAAAATTTAAATAATGAACCTGTAAGTATTTATAGAATTAGATGATGAATGGTGTCTAAAATAGAAAATAATGAATGATTTAATTCATCATTATCAAATAGTTGAAGTTATCAATTTTTGGTTTGAGATAATAAATCTTGATTAAAAATTGAAAAAAATGGATCACTTATTGCAAATGTTGATGAAAATACATGAAAAATTACTATTAAAAATAATAACTATTTTATTGATGTATTAGAATCAAATAATTCTAAAAATAAAAATGTATATCCAAAAATAATATTAAAAGATAATTCAGAGGAAATATTTTTTGAAACAATTAAGGTAAATGGTAGTAAAATTGTAAAAGTTGTAGATAATTTTGATTTATTAAAATGATCTTGAGTTTATGTACAATTTTTAAATCAAACAAATTATAACTATTATACAACTCCTGAAAATATTTCTTTTAATCCTTGAAGTTTATCTATTTATAGAATCGCAGATACTACAAAAGAACCATTATTTACAATACTTAATGATGGTAGAATTAATACAATTAATTCTAATTATTCATTAAAATATGATTATTATGAAAATTATGTTGTTATAAAATTGTATGATAAAAATTTCTCTAGGGATATTGCATCTGTTTTATACAAAGTTGATAGTGATTATATAATAAAATAAAAAAACCTGATTTAAATCAGGTTTTTTTATTTTACATAATATAGAGAAAGTACTTTAGATCTATAATAAATATTTTTTAATAAGTTAAATCTCTTTTTTTCATTTAAACTAAGATATGTTTTTTTGTTGTATTTTGAAATCACTGGTTCTAATTTTTTTTCTAAAATTAATAACTCATTTCTTTTTTTATAGTATCTAATTTTATTGAAATATAAATCAAGAGTAGTATTATATTTTTTTGAGTAGTCATTTTCTACTTGAGTAGTTGATAGAGCTAATTCTTTAAATAATTTATTTTTATCTGTTACTTCATTTGCTAATGTTTGACTAACGATTAATGAAGATAATAATAAGCTTATAAAAATTAGAAATATTTTTTTCATATTTTTTAAATTAGTAATTAATACTCTCATATATTACAATGATTTTTATATTTGTCAATATAAATTATTAAAAAACAAAAGAAGATTAGGTCTTCTTTGTTTTTAATAATCATAATAATATTCATCATCATAATTATAAGTTTTAGTTGGAAAAACTTCCTCATAATCAATTGTGTTTGTTGGAGCTTTTATTTCAGAGCTTCATTTGTAAGATTTTCAATTATTTTCAATTTCAAAATTTACAATTTTTCAAGTATTTGAAATTAAATCAAAAATCATATAAAAATTATTTTTATCATTTGATAAATCTATATCAAAATTTAAATTTCAACTTAAATTAGTTCCTAAATAACTATTTAAATATTCATCATTTACTTTAAAAGTATTATTTATTTGAGCTTTTTCACTTGTATAATATCATTCACTTTTTATTTCAAAAATATTTTTTCAAGAATTATATAAATTTGCTTTTCAATTTACACTTTTATCATCTATCACTAAATCTATATCAAAAATAGGAGTAAATTTATCTGCATATGTATATTCCCAAGTTTCATAATTTAGAGTTGATTCTCTATTTTGAAAATCAGCTTTTAGATTTAAATCACTTAATTGAAAATCATTATCAAGTTCTCAATTTGCAATTATTAAACCTTTTGAATATTCTCAAGAATAATTATTTTCAAAATTAAATTTTGAACCAACTATAGCAAATTTTCAGCTTAAAAATTGTTTATTAGTTGTTAAATCCTTTCAATTATAAGTAACATTTATTTCTTTTAATTTATTATCAATATCTGTTTTTCAAGAAATAGTTCAAGTTATATAATCTTTATCTAGATATTCCCAAGTTTCATTGTCATATCATTTAATTGTATAATCAAATTTTCAAGTTATTACTTTATTATTTAAGTCTAAATTTCAATTAAAATCAGGAGATTTTATATTTAAATCAATAAAGTTGAATTTGTTTGCCGTTGATAATTTTGATAATAATTTTACATCTATATCTCAAGAATCAGCATAAAAATTTAAATCTAAACTATTTCTATTTTTAAAGTCAATTTTAAAAAATTCATTTGGATATTTTTTTTGATTTGGTATAACTTCATAAAAAAATGAAAGCACTTCTTTGTCATTAAAAGTTATATATCATTGATTTTTATCAATTAACTCATCTTTTAATCATTCAAATCATAGTGTAGTTGTTTCTCAAGATATAGTTAAATATAGATTTCAAGTTTTTGATAAATCTTTAAGCATATCTTTATATTGAGTTTCACTACAATCTTTACCATAGAAAGGGTCAAATTTATTTGCATATTCTTTCATCTTATCACATGCATATTTAGTAGGTTTTATATAATATTTTTCACCTTCTTTTTTATATGCTTCAAACATTGGTTTTGCAAAAACTGTATTTAAATCATTAGATATGTTTGCAGGATTAAGATTTTTAATTAATTCTAAAGACATTTTTGTTGCATTGTCTTCATATTTTATATATTTGTTTTGTTTTGCTATTTCTTCCAATTTATCTAAATATTCTTTTAAATCTTCTACTCATTTTTCGTCAGTTATATTTAATTCTTTTAGTAATAAATATATATTTCAGTCTTTTGATATAAAGTCTACAAAACTATTTATTTGTAATCTAACTTCATCGTTTCATTTTGGTAGAGCTTCAACAATTGCTTTAAATTGTCATTTTAATTGAGAATCAAAATTATTTGTTTTTGATTCATAATCATTTAATTCAAAACTTGATTTAAATTCTCAAAGATTTTCATTATTTATTTCTAAGCTTACTTTTAAATCTCAAGTTTGTTCAGAATTATTTAAATCTTCAAATTCTTTTGTTAAATTTTCTATAAAATTTGTGCTTGATTCAACTAAATTTAATTGAAGTTTTGTAATTTTATTTTCAGCAGTTTTTTTATCAACAGCGCTTATGTTAGATGTTAATATCTCTAAACTTTTATTTTCTTCTATATCAAATAATGCTATTTGAGTTTTTTGATTTAAATAATTTAGAGTATTTAAAGTTGTTTTATTTTTTAAATTAGAATTTTCTAAAACTTTTTCTAATCTTTCTTCTAGCTTTATAAGTAATTCTTCATTATTTTTATTTTTTTCTATAAAAGTATCAATAGCTTTTATATATTGTTGTCATTGGTTTGTTTTATTTAATTCATATTTAGATATAGTCATATTTTTTATATATGGACTTTTATCATCATTTGCAAAAGTATTATTAAGTGAAAATAAATTAAAACAAAAGATTGTTAAAAGGAGAGAGGTAAAAAATTTTTTCATAAAAATAAGGGTTAAAAATAAATTTTACCCTTATATTTTAATTTTTGATTATAAATAATCAAGTTTAAAGTAATGTTATTATTGACTTTATATTATTTTATTTTTTCAATTATTTCTGTAAAATTATCTATTGGATATGCTCATCATAGAATTTCATATTCCAAAGTCTCATTATTTATTATAACACTTCCAGGAGTTCAAGTAATTCAAAAAATATCTGCTCATTTTTGCATTTGTGTATTTATTTTTTCTTCAAATTTAGAATTTTCTAAACATTTACTTAATTCATCTTTATTTACTCATAATTTTACTGCTTCGTCTATTAAGAAATCTTTATCAGAATTTAGTTTTTCAAAAGCAACTTCAATTAATTTGTAAAATGAATCACTTCATTTTTGAGTAGCACTACATTCTAAAATTTCCGCAGCAATTAGTGCATTGTTATGAAAATATAAAGGAAAATGATTATATATTATATTTAAGTCACTTCAATATTTTTCTTCTAATTTTTTAGTAGTTCAATCATTATGTAATTTTGCACAATAAGGACATTCTAAATCACTATATATTATTAAACTTAATTTTGCTTTTGAATTTCATTTTATAAATGAATTATTTTTTATATCTTCAATTATAGATTTTTCTATTATTTTATATCATTTTTCGCTTCTTATAATAAAAGGATCATAACTAGCTCCAACTTCTAAATAATATTCTCAATTTCAAATTTCAATTAAAAATTCATTTATATTAGGAGAATGATATCAATCTAAATTATTATTAGAATCATTACTAACATCAAAATTATTAGTATTAAAAATAAAAATAGGAAGAGCATTTATATTATTTTTTATTAAATATTCTTTTACTCAAATATCAGAAAATTCAATTAATTCAATTTTTGAGTTTTTTATAGAATTTAATTTTGTTAACTCATTTAAAATTGAATTAATATCACTCGAAGTATCTTTTTCATCAAATATAACAGTTATTTCTAAATTCTTTTCAATTTTATTTACTTTTGTACTTACTTTTTTGTAAAGATATGTTAATTTATTTAAAGTGTCTTTATTTTTAATTTTATTTCAATCTATAATTGTTTTTAATTTTGTTTCTAGATTTTTTAATTTTGTTTTGTCTTCAACTTTTTCAATTAAAGCATCAATTGTATCAGTATATTTCTTTCATTTAACAGTTTTATCTAATTTACTTTGAGTTAAAAATATTTGTTCACTAATTGAGTTATTTGCAAATGAATACTTAATTGGTAAAAAATTATAACTAATAAAAAATGCAGTTAAAATAATAAAAATTTTTTTCATAAAAAAAGGGTTAAAAATAAATTTTACCCTTTCATTTTATTTTTTACTTATGAATAATCAAACGAAAATAAACATTAACATTGATAAATAAGTTGCTTCAAATATATGTAAAAATATATTCATAATCATAATCGCAAAAAACATACCAAACATTATTTTAGATTTACTATATAATTTAAATAGTACAGTAAATAATATAGTTATAAATGTGATAAAAAATATAATTCATCATTCAATTAATACTTGTATATACCAACTTTCAGGAATATATTTAAATTCATCAATTTTTGTTTGTTTTTCAGGATATATATTTCTATATGCTGGACCAGATTCAGCAAGTCAAGCTCATAATGGTTTCTCTAGAAATCTATTTATTCATATTTCCATTCTATCGAAATGACCAGTTGTAGATGATGTTCTAAATATGATATTTGTTAGTTGATGTTGAAAAATAATTCAAAGTAATCATAAAAATGATACTGAAAATATAGTTAATCAAATAAGTAATTTTTTATGATGCCTATATATGTATTTTAAATTTATTAAAAATATTAATCATCATGCTGCAAATATTCAAAGTAGAGCACTTCTTGAATAAGTTAATAATACAAGCCAAAATAAAAATATAATACTTGTATAAACATAAAATTCATTTTTTTTCTTTTGTAAATATAAATACATAGAAGAAAAAATAATTAAAAAATATGCCATTGCATTTGGTCCATCAAGAATTCATTGAAACCTTCTGATACCTGAATTTTCAAGTCAATGATATACTGGAATTCATCAATTAAAAACCCAATTACTTACATAGTCTATATATCAAAACTCAACTAAAAACTCTTCTTTTAATCTAAATTTAATAAGTATTCAAAATAGTAATGATAATGCTCAAGAATATACAAATAATGTAATTAATTGTTTAGTATTTATTTTTAAAAATTGAGCTCAATGTTTATATATAATCATAACGATTAAAAACATAAAATCATATCTTCAACCATAAATTATACTATTTAATCCAAGTCAATTATACAAAGTTATTCAAACTCAATAAATTATATAAAATACAACAAGGTAATCTAGAAAATCTAATTTAGGTAATTTCTTTGCCTTTATAAATTCATAAATTAAACTAAAAAAAATAGCTACTAAAAGTCATTCTTTTAAGAAAAATCAAACTTTATCAAATCAAGTTATATATCAAAAAAATACTGCGAAAAACACATAAAAAGGAAGTGTTATAACTGCAAATTTTGTAAGTAGTGTAAATAGATTCATAATATTTATTTAATAATATTTTTTATATAATAAATAAAACAATAAAAATGTAAAATTTTTATTGTTTTATTATTTTTTTTAGTTTTTCTTCAAATACTTCTTTACTAAAAATAGAAGCTTGTTTTTTACAATTATTAGGATTATATTTTCCTTCTAAATTATTTTTGTGAAAAATTTTAAATTTTTCTATAAAATCCATACCATTTTTATCAAGAAAAAATTCTCAAGTTATTCAAGGTAATACTGTTTCAGTTAATCATCACTCACTTAAGGCAAAAACTGGTTTTCAAGCCGCCATAACTTCTATAGGAACAATTCCAAAATCTTCTTCACCTGGAAAAATTAATCACATAGAATTTTGAACTAAATATACAAGTTCATCATTATATTTTGGTCAAGCAAATTTGATGTTTTGTTTTTTTATGAGTTTTTCTAAATTTTCTTTGAAATCTCAAGCTCAAATTATAAGTAAATTTTCTTCTAAATTATTAAATGCATTTATAGCAATATCTATTTTTTTAAATTCTGTTAAAGCAGAAATTATTATATAATAATTATTATTTTCAAAAATATTTTTAAATTTTAAATTTTTATCTAATTTCTTTGAAAATCTATTAGTTTCAACAGGGGGGTAAAGTAGAGTAGAATCTTTTTTATAATATTTTTTTATTCTGTTAGCAGTATTTTTACTATTTGCTAAAGCAATATCTACTCTATTGCTAGCTATTACATCCCATATCCTAAGATTCAAAAATAATTTATTAATTAATGGTTTCATTAAATATTTTTTCCATCAATAATTTAATCATAAATCATTTTTATATTCATTTGTCCAATCCCACATATAACGAGCGGGAGAGTGATAATAAACTATAAATTTAGTTTCCGGTTTTGTAATTGCTCAATGTGCAAATCAAGAGCTAGAACATAAAACTATATCATAATTTGAAAAATCTAAGCTTTCTACACTTCCAGCCATAAATGGTAAACAAAATCTTTGTTTTTTAGTAAGATTATATATCTTTTGAGATTTTAAATTAAAAACTTCTTTATTTATTTTTGATTTAGGAAATATTTTTCCAACTTTTTTTTCATCATAAATAAGAGTGTATAAATCAGCTTCTGGGAAAATAGATAACAAATTTTCTACTACTTTTTCAGCTCAACCAAGTTTTATCATCATTTCATGTAATATTGCAATTTTCATATTTTTTGTATTTTCTTTTAAAAAATTTATTAAATAATAATTATTTTTTGAAAAAAACGAATTTTTTATTAAAATTCAAATAATCTATAATTAATTTTTTATTTATGAAAAAAATATTATTGTTTTTTGTATTGTTTTTTATGAGTTTTTTAAATGTATATTGATTTGAAGTTGATAAATCAAATACAACAGATTCTTCATCTTCAAAATATTTTGATAATAATATAAATAATAATTCATTATTTAGTTCTAAAGAGCTTCAAACTCTAAAAGATTCTTGATTAGTTGATTCAAATTGAAATTTAACTGATAAATGAAAAGAAGCAGCTTGAACTGATGCAACTCAATGTTGAAATAATTGTGCTAAAAGTTTAAAAGCAGCAGCTTGAAAAGCATCTTGAGCTTGATGACCATGAGATTTAACTAGTACTAGTTTTCAAATAGATGTTAATAGTATTTCACCATGAATTAAAGCTGAATGAAGTACTACTTCAGAAAAAGTTAATTGGGTTTTGTGATCATTAATTCAAAATATGATGATTTGATTGTGAATATTATCAGTGTTAATAATGACTATTTGATCTGGTTATATTATATTCCATAATTGACAAGATGAACTTTTGAGTAAAGGTAAATCTATTTTTATGTCATGAGTTTATGCAATGATTATAGCTTTAACTTCATATTATCTAATATCTATAATTAGATTTATGCTTTATTCTTAAGATTATTATTTATCATTTAAATTATGAAAAAAATATTACTTTTAGTTTTTGTGTTTTTATTTTCAATTTTAAGTTATGATATTTCTTTTGCAGCAGCACCTGAAATAAATTGTACTTGAATTCCTGGGTGTGTAGATAAAGATATGACTAAACCATCTCCACCAAATTTATCAAACAATATATGAGCTAAATTTATGGCTAATGTTATTTGAGAATTTATCCAATTAGTTGCAGTTTTTGCAGTTTTCGCTCTTATTTTTAGTTGAGTTATGTATTTATTATCTGCTTGAGATGAAGAAAAAGCAAATAAAGCAAAAAAATGGATTATTTGGTCTCTTGTATGAGTTTTATTATCAATTTCAGCATGGGGTATAATTAATTTTTTAAATAATGTAAGGATAAATAATTGATGATGAGCTTCTTGATCAGCTGCTAGCGCATCAGTAATAAATTTTAGAATTTGATCTGAAGTTTATGATACAAGAGAAACTGCATGAGATTATCCAATTGTACCAGATTGATATACTGAGTGGCAACAAGTTACTCCAAGTGAATATATAGCTGTAGAATAATAATTAAAAAAATATGAGAAAAATACTATACATAATTATATCTATATTAATATTTTGATATTTTCAAGATAGTTTTTGAGCTCTTTGAGACTCAACAATAAAAGATTGATTAATTTGAGCTACAAATTCAAATATTTGAGCAGTAAGTTGATCAAGTCCAGCATCAATACTTTGATGATTATTTAAATGGTTTAAAACTGAAATCTTTTCTTTGATAATGGTTTTGGCAATTTGAGTATTTATATTTATTGGTATCAGATTTGCATCTGCTAGATGAAATCCAGAAGAATTTAAAAAAGCTTGGATGCAGTTAATATATGCTATATTGTGAATATTTTTTATATTTATGGCATGGGGACTTGTAAAAATAGTAGCTAGTTTAAGAATATAATTTTAAAAAACATGAAAAAAATCTTAATATTAATAGGTATTTTCTTATTTAATATATTTTCTTTTAATTCTGTTTCTGCTTGAGATTGTGCTTATGATCCAACTGTTAATACTTGACCATTAACAGAAGAATTATCTAAGTGTTTAAGTGATTCAAAATTAGTTAATTCTGATGCAAAAATAACTGGTTGATTTAAAACTTCAATTAAAAAATGGATAGACAATATTTCATTATTTTTATGAATTTGAGCAGTTTTATGAATTGTTTATGGTTCATTTATGTTGACTGTTAGTGCGTGAGAAGATGAAAAAGTTAACAAGGCAAAAGATATTATAAAATGGTCAATTATTGGTTTTATATGACTTATAACTGCATCGTTGATAATAAATGTATTAGTAAGAGTTATTTATTCGATTAGTTAATATTATGTTTTCAAATAAAAATAGTAACTTAATAAAATTATTAATTTTAACTGTTTTTTTTAGTTTTTTGATTTTTATAGCAAAAAACTATTTTTTTTGATGAAAAATTGATTTTGAAAATAAGATTATAGAAGAAAATTATATTGAGCCAGTTGTTGATAAAAATATTTCATCTGTTAATATAGAAACAATTAATAAAAAAGTAGAAGATAAGATAATTGATAATCTAACTTCAGCTAATAAATTTAGTTATAATTTTATACCTGAGTGACTTTTTTTAGAAAATGATGCTAAACCATATTTTGAATCAATAGATTTATTTTTAAATAATCAAAATATAGAAAAAAAGATAAGTTTTTTAGAAATATTTTTATACAAAGAGAAATCAGATGTTAGATGAAAAATGCAAAATAAAAAATTAAAATTATTTTGAATTTATAATATGAGCTTGTGAGAATTTTTATCTGTATCTATTCATGAATTTTGACATTTTTTAGATTTATACATTTTAGAAAAAAAGGTTAGTTTTGATATAAGTGATTATTTTTACTCTATTTCTTGGGAAAATACTACTACAATAAAAGCATGACTTGAACAAAAAGATTTTGTATCCGGTTATTCAATGACAAATAAATATGAAGATTTTGCAGAAAGTTTTACTTATTATATAATTCATAATTCTGATTTTTTAGAAAAAACTAATTGATCTGAAGTTTTGAAACAAAAGTATGATTTTTTCTCAAAATTTGTATTTAGAAATGATGAATTTAAAACAAGTAATTATAAAACAACTACTGAAATCAAGTCATATTATCGGGATATTACAAAAATAGAATTTTCTTTAGAAAATTTTTTGCAGTATTTGAAAAAATAGATATACTCTTGTCACCAGATAAAAGTAACTTTTTATTCTTTTATAAAAAAAGTGCTTTTACAATATAAAAAAATTCAAAAATATTCAAAACATACTTGAAGATACTTTTAATTATTTTAAAAGTATAATTATTTT
>CALMDL010000256.1 GCA_937864995.1 uncultured Candidatus Altimarinota bacterium
TACGTGAAAGCAAAAAGACGGGAGATCCCCGTCTTTTTAAGTTTGTTTGATTTTATATTTAAAATTTATATAATCAAAAAAATAGTAATTAATTTAAAGAAAAGTGATACAAAATTTTAAACTAATAAATAAAAAAAATCTCACGAGCAATATTTATGAATTAGATTTCGAATCTGATAATAATTTTGCTTTTAAACCAGGGCAATTTATAACTTTTTTAATACCTATTTGAGGAAGAGCATATTCTATACTTGAAGAAAATTGAAAAATTATAAGATTAATAATTAAAAAACGGGAATTAGACGAAGGTGGTAGATGATGAAGTAAATATCTATGTGAACTTGAAATATGAACTAGTATTAGATGAGTAGGTCCAGCATGACACTTTACACTTAAAGAAAATGAAAAAAATAAATTATTTTTATGAACAGGTACTTGATTTGTTCCACTTTTCAATCAAATAACTTATTGATTAAAAAATAATTTAAATTGCAATTTTAAGCTTATATTTTGAGCTAGAACAAATGATGATTTATTTTATATAAATGAGTTAAATAATCTAAAAAAAGAATATTCTAATTTTGATTTTGAAGTATATCTTAGTAGAGAAGAAATTATCTGATACAAAAAATGATATATAACTGATTTTTTAAACTATGAAACAAAAAATAGTTTTAGTGAGGTTTATATATGTGGTACTCCTGGTATGATTGATTCATCAATTGATATATTAATTGAAAAATGATTTGAAAAAGAAAATATTTTTACAGAAAAATATTAAAAAAATGACTCGCAAAGCGAGTCATTTTTTTAATAAATTAAATCAAGTATATTTAAAGCATTTATATAATACTCATCCAAAAATTCTTCTTCATTTCAAACTACAATTTTGATAGCAGAAAAAATAGAGTCATTATTTAATTTTGTATTTTTTTCTATTAAATCATAAGAATTTACATCTATAATATCTGCATAAAAATCTTCTTTCAATTCTTCTAAATCATCTACTTTTTTATTTCAAACAGACAAACAAATACCATTTAAAATAAGTCAAAATTTAAGTAAATCGTAGTTTTCTCAAATAACACTATCAACAAAAAAAGCCTTATTTTCATCATTTAAACTTGTAAAAGTATTTGGGATAACTATATCTCCTGATTTTAATTCAAAATTTAAAAAAATCTTAGCATCATCTATATTTATAATTTTATTATAAATATAATTTTCTTCTATATGATTAAAAACTAAGTCTATATTTTTAAATATCTTTATAAAAACAATTTTTTCAGTTTCTTCTTCATTTTTAATATTTGCTTCAAATATATCTAAATCATTTTCATTATTTATTTTTTTTAAATTGTATTTAGCAATTGCTATTTCTAGTATTCTTTGATTTGATGACAATATTATTTTTGTAGGTATCATTTATTTTAATTATTTTCTAAAATCAGTTTTAAGTTTATAAATATATTTATTTTTGTAAAGTAAACTTGTAAAATATCAACTTTGAAATATTATTTATCGATAATAATTAATAAAAATAAAAAAATGGGGTCATCATATATAGTACAAATTTTTTCTTTTGGTATAGCTACATTTATAATATGAATGCTTGTAATACCATACTTTATAAATTTTTTAATAGAATTTAAATTAGGAAAACAAATAAGAGAAGAAGCTACTTTATGAAAAGCGATTGAGTTTTTAAAGTTACACAAAGATAAAAAATGAACTCCTACAATGTGATGAGCAATAATACTAGCAATTACTTTTTTCATGGTAATTTTAAGTATTTTTTTACAAGAATTTTGATTAATTAATAACAACCTGTTAAATCAAAAAGAAACATATCTATCTATTTTTACACTTGCAACAGTATGATTTTTGTGAATGATAGATGATTACATGAATATAAAATGAATTGGTAGAACAAAATGACTTTCAGCTCGTTTTAAAATGTTTTGGTTAATTATATTTGCACTTTTATGATCACTTTGGTTTTACTTCAAACTTGATTGGTGAAATGTATGATTAAATTTATGAATAATTCATGGTATTAAATTGTGAATTTGGTTTATTCCTCTATTTATATTCGTAATAATTTCATGAGCGAATAGTGTAAATATTACTGACTGACTTGATTGATTGGCATGAGGACTTTTACTATTTGCATATAGTGTTTATGCCTATATCACATATGATCAATGAATGTTTTTACTTTCAACTTTATGTATAACTATAGTTTGAGCATTGATTGCATTTTTATGGTTCAATGTAAAACCTGCTAAATTTTATATGTGAGATGTTTGAAGTTTAGCTTTATGAGCAAACTTATGAATTATGGCTATGCTTACAAATACTATTTTTATACTTTTTGTAGTTGGAGCTATATTTATATTTGAAACATTATCAGTAATCATTCAATTAACTAGTAAAAAACTAAGAAATGGTAAAAAAATATTTAGAATAGCTCCATTTCATCATCATCTTGAAGCTATTTGATGGAGTGAAGAAAATGTGGTATTTAGATTATGGTTAATTTGATTGATATTTTCAGTTTTTTGAGTTATGTTCTATATGCTGCAAAAATAACAAAATAATTATTATGTTATATATTTAAAATTTACTAAAAATTTTTAGTAAATTTTTATATTTTAAAAGACAATAAAATTAATAAAACAAAAATTATAATACTACTTGTATGATTCTTAGATATTCTATGAATAGGTATTTTTATACCGACATTACCTGAATTAGCTAAATATTATGAAGTAAGTGCTCATAGTATATCTTATGCTATTGTTTTATATGCATTTTTCTCATTTTTAGCATCTCCTATCTTAGGACAATTGTCTGATAAATATGGTAGAAGAATCGTTTTAATTTTATGTGTTGTTTGAACTTTTATCGCAAGTTTATTGATGAGTATAAGTGAAATATTTATTATCTTCTTATTAGCAAGAATAATAAATTGATTTACTTGATGAAATATAAGTGTATTACAATCTATGTTATCTGATATTTCAAAAACAAAAGAAGAAAGAATGCATAACATGGGTATGATTTGAGCACTTTTTTGAATGTGATTTATAATTTGACCTATACTTGGTTCCCTACTTTTACCTTTTTCAATAAAAGCCCCTTTTTGGTTTATGACTATTTTATCATTAATTGAAAGTATAGTTGTATTATTTTTATTGGAAGAAACAAACAAAAATAAGGTTAATAAAAAAATAAATCTAAATCCTACAACTACAATTATTAGATTTTTAAAAGAACCTAAAATTAATTTATTTTTAACATCATTTTTTATATTAATACTTAGTTTTTCTATGTATCAATGAATGTTTCCAGTATTTTTAAATGCAAAATTTGATATTCCTTGAAATATAATATGATACATAATGGCTTGAGTATGAATAATGATAGCCTTTAATCAAGCTTTTTTATTAAAAAAAGTATGGTTAAAATATTTTTCTCTAAAAAATCTTTTTATAATTGTTAATGTAGCTATTTTTATATTATTTGTGATATTATCATTTTTAAATTATTTTCCTATATTTTTAATAGTATTCTATATAATGGTGTTATTTGCCTGAGTTGTAAATCCAATTTATGCTTGAGAAATAGTTGAATCTACAAAAGAGCATGATAGATGAGAAATAATGTGAGTATTAGCATCTTTGCAATCAATAAGTATGTTTATATGACCAAGTGTATCTTGAATACTAATTGATAAAAACATATCTATTTTTATATGATGAGCCTTTATAGTTTTTATAAATATAATTTTCTTGAGAAAAATATATAAGCTATTAAAATAAGTACAAATTATTTTAAAAAAACAAAATATGACTAAAATAACTATTTTTGCAATAATAAATTCTGATATAGAAAAAGTATGGGATGTTTGGAATAATGAGAAACACATTATCAATTGGTGTTTCGCTTGAGATGATTGGTCTTGCCCTAAATCATCAAATGATTTAAAAATATGATGAAAATTTACCACTACTATGGCTGCTAGAGATTGAAGTATGAGCTTTGATTTAGAGTGAATTTATTTAAATATAATTGATAAAAAGACTATAGAATATGTAATGATTGATATGCAATATTGAGAACATTTTATAGAAAAATGAAGAAAAGTATCTTTAATATTTGAAAAAGAATGAGAAGGTACAAAAATAACTGAAACTTTTGATGCAGAAGATATACATAGTTTAGAACTACAAAAAGCTTGATGGCAATCTATATTAGATAGATTTAAAAACTACTGTGAAAGTTTATAATATAAAATTATAAAATATGGCATTTAAAATGATAAATGAAAGTTTTATTTGTGAAAACTGCTCAAAAACTATAGAAAAACATCCTGAAGGTAGTGCTCGTAATCACTGCCCTTTTTGTTTACATAGTAAACATATGGATAAAGAATTCCCTTGAGATAGAGAATCTACTTGCTTATGAATTATGAAACCTATTGATATAGATCATAAAAAAAATAAATGATGGATGATAAAACATAAATGTAATAAATGTAGTAAAGAAATATTAAACAAAATAGCTCCTGATGATAATTTTTTAGATTTTATTGAAAAAAGAAATAAATTAATTTAAAGATTAATTACTTGACTTTTTGTATTTTTAATTAAAATAGTTCAGCAATTTTGCAGAAAAAAGGAGACACATATGTCAGAAAGTGATAGTTATTTAACAAAAGATGAGCAAGAACATCTTAAAAAAATCTTGAAAACATTTGAGCTTGAAACCAACTATATGGACGCAATAGTGTTCATAAAAGATGGTGAGGATTACAGGATAATCTTTGATTACTCTCTAGTTTCCAATTCAAGCGAATATTTGGCTTACTGGTTTTACCATCTGGACTTCAGAAATGTTGTCAGTATTAAAATCGGTGAAATGAAAGGCTTTTTTGATATCTTTAAAGACAAATATGATGTGGTGATGAGAATCAACCAAAACGTATTTGTATTTGTTTCAAAAGACAAAGAAGGAAATGAAGAAATAACAAAAACAGAAGAGTTGAGACTGCAAATGCTCAAGGAAGATCTGGAAGAAGCAATTCTAAGCGCATATGCTTAAAATAAGGAGTAGCCGAAAGCTACTCTTTATTATTTAAAAAATTTTTTAAAATAAAATTAATTGATATAATAAAAATATTATTAAATATAAAATAAAAATGAATCTTGATATAAATAAATTTCTTGAAAAATATTATAGTGAAAATGAACCAATAATACTAGCTTGTTCAACTTGACCAGATAGTATGTTTTTATTATATGAAATACTTAAAACAAAGTATGCAAAAAACTTAGTAGCATGCTATTTTAATCATAAATTAAGAAAAGAGGCAGATGATGAAGAAGTTTTTTTAGAAAAACTATGAGAAAAAATGTGATTTAAAGTAGAAATTTGAAATGCAAAGATCAAAGAAATAAGAGATAATTTTTATCCAAGTCTATGATTAGAAGAAGTTGCAAGAGAAAAAAGATATGCTTTTTTAAATGCAATTTTAAATATATATAACACTGATAAAGTAATTACATGACACCATTTAGATGATAAAATAGAAACTTTTTTCTTTAATCTAGTAAGATGAACTAAATTAACTGGTCTTATAAATATGACTGAAAAATCATGAAATATACTTAGACCACTAATAAACATAGAAAAAAAAGAAATTTTAAACTATTTAGATAAAAAT
>CALMDL010000257.1 GCA_937864995.1 uncultured Candidatus Altimarinota bacterium
AAAGGTTGAAATAATATAAATTCAATTAGATCTCTACTTAGATTGTATTGAGTAAAAACAAGTAAAAGAATAAATTTAAAAGTTTTAGATTAATATTAATTATTAAAATATGATAGTAGAAACAGCATATGCAATAGAAACTGGAGCTTCAATATTTTCAAATAATATGGAGTTTTGAGATTTTGTTCTGTTAGCTATTTCAATTTTCGTTTTAGCATCTTGAATGTTTTCAATTTTATTCATTCTATGGGGGTGATTATTATTGATTTTATCTGGAGGTAAAGATGAAAAAATCAAACCTGCTATAAATACAATTAGATATGCAGTTATCTGAATAATAGTAACTGTTTTTACAATATTTGTATTTCCAATATTTTGAAGATTATTAGGACTTGATGTTGAAAAATATGCAGAACCTAAAAGAATATTTGAAAAAATAGAAGAAATTTGAGTTAAACTTTTTTGAAATTCATCATCAGTGGATACTGTAAATACTATAAATGATATAGATACACTTCCTTCAGACTTTTCAGATTTATAATAAAAAACAGAGGTTTTATCCTCTGTTTTTTTATATGCTTATATCTTTTTTAAATAAAAAATAAATCCATTTTTGAAATATAGTCATTTCTTTTGTATCGGTATTATTTATATTTTCAGTTTCTATTATTTCTTTTACTTCTTCTCTATATTCATCAATTTCTTTTGTAAATTTATTATATTTATCTTCACTAGTTAAATAAATAACTTTTTCACCTCTATTTTTAAATCATTGCTCTTCTTTTAATATTTTGTTTTTATAAGCAGTTGAAGTTTTGTATTGTATGATTTCACTTGCTTTAATTATTTTTGTTTCTATTTCTTTGTTTAGTGTAGTTATATAATCTATGTGAGAATTTATTTTATATTCATTGTATTTAAACCTTCCAATCAATAGTAAAATATACAAAGTTATAACTATCATTATAAGAAAAACATATTGTTTTTTCATATTTTTTGAGTTTTAAGATTTTTTATATAATATATATGTGTTTACTATCTTATAATACTTATAATGCAAAAAATAGAAAATAAATTTATATATTTTATATTGATTTTACTTGTTTTTATAATTTGATTTTCAATATATATATCTTTGTTCAAAAAATGAGTTGATAGAAACTCATATGTTGAGTTAATAGAATGAGAAGCATATGTAAATGATGTGTTTTTGGTTAAAAATCAAAAACATAAACTTACATTAAATGATATTGTTAAAACTACAAAAGAAGAATCACTTGCAATTATTGAATGGTGAGATTGAAGTGTAACAAGACTTTGATGAAATACTTCAGTTCAAGTTAATGAATTATATGTTTCTAATAATAAAGAAAAATTAAATATATCTTTTGAATTAATGAATTGAAAAACATGGTCAAATGTAATTAGTTTTGTACCTGAAGATTCATATTTTAAACAAACTTTTGCCGATACTGAAGCAGCTGTTAGATGAACTATTTTTAATGTAGATTTAGAAAAAGATTATTTATATGTTGTGGATCATAAAGTAGAGTTAACAAAATCATCTTGAGACACTATTGTTGTTGATGAAAAAAAGCCTATTTCATTATCTAATTTTACATTTATTCAATTAGAAGAATTTATAAGAAGTATTAGAGATAATGCATTTGATGAATTAAATAGAAAATTTGATATTGAGTTATTAAATAAATTAAAATTAGAGTTACAAGCAAAAATTAATAATTTAGTTGCTTTAAGTAATAGTAAAGTTGAAAATTTATCTATAGAAGATAAAACAAAACTTTATAATGAATTATTGTCTTCGTATCAAGAATTAAATTTTGTTTCCTCAGAAGATGATAAACAACTATTTAATTTAAAGCTTTCAATTAAAGAAAAACTTTTAAATATTGCTCCAGAAAATGAAAAAAAAGCAATTGTAGAGAGTTTTGTTTATGACTTAAAGGATTCTATAGCAACAAAGAGTTATGATTCTTTAGATTGAATTTTAACAGTAATAAATTCTAATTCTAATTATGTTGATATTAAAGAACAAGTATTACCATATCTAGAAAAAATTAATTTGGTAGATAGTGTTAAAGAATCACTTTTAAATAATATAAATTTATTAAAAAATACTTTTTGATCTAATGATTCAAATGTGTTAGAAAAAATTTCTGAAGTGGAAAACTCTGCAAAAACTGTTATTTGAGATAAAATTAATACTTTAATTAATAATTAGTAAATTTTGAGTAATAAATTCTTACAAAATAGAGTTGTTTTAACTATATTTATTTCAAGTTTTATACTATTTTTAGTTTTGATATTAAGTAATCCTTTTTATGTTATAAATGAAAAAATAAAATCATTTATAATAAAAACTAAAAATGAAATATATATACTAGATGAAACAAAAGTAAATCAACTTATAAACAATGATATAGTTGTTGTTACATTTGATGAAAAAACTTTGGATAAATTGTGATTTCCAATTTCTAGAAGAGATTATAAGCCAATTATAGAAAATTTAAATAATGCATGAGCAGAAATAATTGGTTTTGATATAATTTTTGCAAATAATAATAATTTAGATCCAGAATGAGATGATATTTTTGCACAAGCAATAAATTCTGCATGAAATGTAGTATTATGATGAGCAATTATTTCTAAATCATTTAGTTGAGAGACTTTGGGAATAATTGAAAAACCATTGGATAAATTTTTATCTTGAGCTTTATCTTTTGGTTATTATCAACCAAATGTAGATACTAAAACAAATATGGTAACAAGTTTTAGACCATCTACTAATATATATAATTCAGATAAAACAATTTCAAATTACACACATTTTAGTATTTCTATATTAAAAGCATATTTTTCAAGAATTTATAATAAAGATTTTATAAATTATGAATTTAAAGATTCAGATTTTTATTATGTAAGACCAGATTATAAAATACCTTTTTTACTTTCTTGAGCTAAAGATGTATTGGTTAATTTTATACCATTACCAGAAACAAAAGAAAATAAATATTCTAAATTCCCCTCTTATTCATTTTTAGATGTATATGAGAATAAGATAAATCCAAAAGATTTTGAATGAAAGATTGTTTTAATTTGAGCAACAGCTAAAGGAATTAAAGATATATTTGAAACTCCGAATGGTATAGAATATTGAGTTTATGTTTTAGCAAATGTAATAAATACTATATTAACTAAAAATTATTTATTATATTTGGATAAAAACTTAGAGATTTTATTAATATTTACTCTTATTTTATTATCAGTTTATTCTAATTTGTCTCGTTCTGGATATGTTTTAGTATTTAGTAATATAGCTATTACCTCTATATTTTTAGTTATATTTCCCATAACTATTCTTATATTTACATCATATCTTTTAAATCATTTATTTGAATTGTTTTTCGCACTTGTTTTATCTCTTACTATTTCAAATACAGTAAAATATATAGTTGAAAATAAAAATAAAAATAAATTAAATAAAGCTCTTTCAGAATATGTATCAAAGGCTATTGCTGATGAAGTATTATCAAATTCGTGAAAAATAAATCTTGATTGAGAAAGAAAAAATTTAGCAATTTATTTTTCTGATATAGAATGATTTACTACAATTTCAGAAAAATTTGAACCAGAAGAACTAGTTGCATTTCTTAGAGAATTTTTATCGGAAATGTCTGATATAATAATGGATGAGAAATGATTTATAAATAAATATGAATGAGATGCTATAATGGCACTCTGGTGAGCTTTTACTCCTTATGATAATTCAGCATACAATGCATGTATTTCAGCTTTATACCAACAAAAAAGACTTTTAGAATTAAATGAAATATGGTGAAAACGTGGCTTTTCTACAATAAAAGTTAGAATTGGTTTACATACTTGAGAGGCAATTGTGTGAAATATATGATCATCATGAAGAAAAATGGAATTTACTGCTCTTTGAGATAGTGTTAATCTTGCTTCTCGTTTAGAATGAGTAAATAAATTTTATTGAACATATATATGTGCAAGTGAAACAATATACGAAGAAGTAAAAGATCAATTTGAGTTTAGGTATCTTGATAAAATCAGAGTTAAATGAAAAAGTAAGCCTATAAAAATATACGAATTATTATGATTAAAGTGAGAAGTTAGTGATAATATTTTAAATATAAGAAGTTTATTTGAAGATGCTTTAAATTTATATAATTCAAGAGATTTTTTATCAGCAAAAAATTCATTTTTAGAATTAATAAAATTATGAGATAATGCTAGTAAGTTTTATTTAGAAATGTCAGAATTTTATATTAAAAATCCTCCTTCTGTTGATTGGGATGGGGTTTCTGAAATGAAATGAAAATAATAAAAAAAATTAGTCAAAAAAAATTTGACTAATTTTTTTTTTACATATAATTGGTTTTGCAATAAGAAATGAGCGGCTATCGTCTAGTGGTTAGGACATCGGGTTTTCATCCCGGTAACCGGAGTTCGATTCTCCGTAGCCGTACCAAATACTTATTGCTATTTTTTTTATCGCGGAGTGGAGAAGTGGTATCTCGTCGGGCTCATAACCCGAAGATCATAGGTTCAATTCCTATCTCCGCAACCAAATTAAAATGAAAATAAAGCATTGTTATAAAAAATAACGATGCTTTTATTTTATCTTTAGGAATTGAAAAGGAGGGTTTTTCTGTAAGAAAAATTTTATTGTGACGAATAGGAACAATAAAAACGGGTGTCCGACCTGAAAGGCGACAATTCCTATCTCCGCAACCAAATTAAGTATTAAAAAAGAAAGTGAAAAATAAACTCACTTTCTTTTTTTTGTTATAAATTTTTTATTTATAAATCCATGGAGCAATTATTTGTAAAATTGGACCACTTAATAATAATAAAATTAATCATATTAGAGTGGCTACAATTCTTTTTTTAGAATCATCTTTCATTGATTGATCAATTCATCACATACTATATAATATACCATTATATACTATAAATAATACTCAACTTAACAATGCAATATATGTAAAATATTTTATTATATTACCAAGCATTTTTACTATTTGTGTAGCTCATTTCTCAACTTGACAATCATATAATGCAGGATTTCAATTTTCATCTCTAATTATTTCTCATTTTTTATTTTTTACCTCATCACAAGTAACTCATGGTACTTTTTCTGTAACTCTAACTTTTACTGTATCTCAAGATGCAGCAAAACTATAATTTATTTGAAATAATAAACTAGTTATTATGATTATACTTAATATTATTTTTTTCATGTTAGAAGTTCATTAAATCATATAAAAATATATAAGAAACAAGTAATATAGCTGTTGCTAATACAGTATTTACAACTATACTTTTTCATTTTTTTGCTTTCTCCTCATCTCAACCTGATGTTATATAATAATATCATGCAAGAGTTAAGAAAAATATAGCAATAGGTCAAGCTAAGAATAATGCTAAGTTTGCAATAGTTTCAAAAATATCTTTTCAAGCAGAAATTTCTCCTTTATATGCAAATTTTTGCCAAGCTTCTATAAATCAAACAAATATTAGTCATATAACTGACCATATTATTTTATTTTTTGCTTCAGTAACTTGTTCTTCTCTTCATCTTGAAGAAATTATTTTTAATCATGCAATAATTATAATAGTAATTGCTAATCATACAAGAATAATTTCTAAAAATTTTATAACAGTGTTATTTAAAGTTATGACAAAAACATCAGTATTTATAAATAAATTTGTAGTTGATGTTGATATGTCATTACTCCAAGAGCTTCAAATTCATCAATTTACGGTTGTTTTATCTCATTTTACAGCATTGTATATAGTTCAAGGCATATTTATAAAAAATAAACCTATAGCACTATACCAAATTGATCTTTTAGCATTTGATAATGATTCTTCATCTGTTCACATAGACATTATCATTTGTGCTCAAGAATATACTAAATATATAAGTAGTATTCATGAAAAAACATATTTTATTTTACCTAATATAGTAAAAGAAACATATGAAACAGTATCTGATATATCTGAACTAGATCAACTTATAACAATTGATTTTTCATTTGTTATTCCATCTAATCATTTTACATTTCAAGCATAAGTATCTGTTATTATAAATATGCTAAATAACGCAATGAGTGTTAGAATTATTTTTTTTGTAATTTTCATATTTTTTAATTATATTAAATAATTGCTTCTGGCCTTAGTAAGAATGTAAGTATAAAATAATTCATTATTAGAATTGCTATTCATATAACTATATATACTATAGAACTTTTTGCTTTTGCTAATTTTTCTTCATCTCAAGCTGAGAATAATACTTGAATTCAAGCATATACTATCATTAGTATTACTGCAATTCATACAAATCAATTCATCCAATTTATTATTTTTACTATTATTTCTGATAATCAAGAAATTTGGTTTTCAGCATTACAATTACTTCAATTTATTTGAAAAATTCAAAGTATAGTCATCTCATTACAATCCACTTTTCAATAACTTGCATTTACTATTTCTTTTGCTAATTTTACAACTATAAATCATATTAATCAATAGAAAATACTCATTTTTCATGTTTTTACTTTTTCTTCATCTCAATTTGCAGTTATTATTGAATAAAATGCATAAATTGCAATTAATATAAAGAAAAACGAAGCAGCAGTTTCAAGTATTTTTATAATAGGACTTATTAAGTTTTTAGTTAAATTATTTGCAAGTACTCATCATACATCTTTTGCATAAAGAGTATTAATCGCATAAAACGATATTTGCATCACTATTATTCAAATAGTAATCCACATTATTCATTTTTTAAAATTTCAAACTTCTTCTTCAGTATTTTCTGAGAATATTAATTTAACAACAAGTATTAAAAAATATAATCCAGATAATATATAAAAAATAGCTTTTAAGTCTTTTGCAACAGAGAACAAAAGATAATATATTGATCTCTCTCATTCTGTTCATACTTTTATATCTCAATTTGTTCATAATTGATTTAAGTAATCATTTGTAATTCCATTTCATCAGCTATTATTTCATATTGTAACATTATTTGCTGTTGGAACATAGTTGATATCTAGAGAGTAAGCACTATTTAGATTTATAAATAAGTAACTTGAGAATACCAATATAGTTATGATTAATTTTTTCATGAATATTTATTAAAAATTATTACTATATTATAATATCACAATTATTTTTAAAATACAAAAAACAGATAGTTTTATCTATCTGTTTTTTTATTCTGGCATAATTCAAAGTCTTGCTTCTATTTCCATATCAACATATTTCTTTTTTCTACCATATTTTTTTCTACTATATTCTCTTATTATATTTGCAACATCCAAGTTTTTATAATTGTTATCCCATATTGTTTTTAAGTCAAATGGTCTAGTTGTTGCATTATCTATGTTTAATTTACAATAAGCAGTAAAATTGGCAATTCATATAATATCTTGTTGAGACAATAGAGGAGCATATTCTTTTTCCATATATTCAGCATCATCCGCACCTACCTTAAAACTCATTATTGTTCAGGCATTACCAAAAACTGCATCTTTAATACTCGGTTTATCTCATTTTTGTCAGCTATTTCCTCATATTTGAGCAATGAATTGGTGAGCCATAACTAAAGCTAAATGATATTTTCTGGCTTCTGATAATATTTCTCAAAATGTTTCAGTTGCAAAGTTTTGAAACTCATCAACATACATATAAAAATCTTTTCTCTCAGGTTCAGGTATATCAGCTCTACTCATAGCTGCCATATTTACTTTTGATACAAATATCAAACCAAGTAATTGTGCATTCAATGCTCAAATTTTACCTTTTGATAAATTTACTAAAAGTATTTTTCTATTATCCATCATATCTCTAATATTGAATGCAGATTTTGGTTGTCCTATAATATTTCTAATAGTCGTATTAGTAATAAATGGTCCAAACTTACTTGAAAAATAAGGAATCATTTCTTGTTTTTCTCTTTCTCAAGTATTAGCATATTCATGTTCCCAAAATGATTTAACGACAGGATTTTTTACTTTAGACACTTTGTATTTCATAAAAGCATCGTCTACAAATAGCCTTGGAACATCTATAAGTGTACCACCATCTTCGACATCTTCCATAAGTGTCAAACATCCATTTCTAAAATAGTGTTGTATTCTAGGACCGAAAACCTCATCTCAGAATATTTTTATAAATATTTCAGTAGCATCCATTGCTGCTCTATCCATTTCTCTTTTTCTTATTTCAGGATCTGTAGATATTACTTCTAGCATATTTAATCACATTGGTCTTTCATCATCACTTGGATCAAAAATAATTACATCTTTTGCTCTTTCTTTAGGTGTAAAAGCAAGTACATCTTCGACAAGGTCTCCGTGAGGATCAATTACACAAACTCAATCACCATTCCGGACATCTTGTCTAGCAAGATATCATATAAAAACAGATTTTCATCCTCAAGATTTTCA
>CALMDL010000258.1 GCA_937864995.1 uncultured Candidatus Altimarinota bacterium
ACAATCAAACCATAGATTGCTGCTGATTCTACTAATGCTATACCTAATATTGTAACAGTAAGTAAAAATCAAATATTTTCTTCAGATTTAGCCATAGTTTGAAGAGATTTTTCAGCAAGTATTCATTGTCAAATACTAACTCATAATCACGCTAATCATATTGCTAATCACATACCCATAAAAGCTTCACTTGAAAAATCTGCATCTCAAAGTATTTTAAATGAAATTACTAATCAATATATTGCTGCTGATTCTACTAATGCTATAAATAATACCATGAATGTCATAAGTTTTGACCTTACATTTGGATTATCTGACATAGCAGTCATTGCTCAAGCTACTAATTTACCTTCTCAATATCAAGCTCAAAATCAAGTTAATCATATTGCTAATCATGCTCAAACAGCTGCTCATAAACTTATTGCTTCTGTTCATAACATTTTAAATACAACTATTAAACCGTATATTGCTGCTGATTCTACTAATGCTATACCTAAAACAGTTAAAGTAAGAAAATATCAACCTAATTTATCATGTTTAACCATAGCTTCCAATGATTTAGTAGAAAGTAATCATTCTCAAATACTTACTCAAAATCATGCTAATCAAATTGCTAATCATGCTCAAATACTTGCTCATAAACTTAATCACTCAGTACCAAACATTTTAAATGCGACTATTAAACCATAGATTGCTGCTGATTCTACTAATGCTATACATAATATTGTAACAGTTAATAGGTATCAAATAGCTTTTTCTTTTTTAGCCATCATTTCAAGTGATTTCTCTGCAACAAGTCATTCTCAAATACTAATTCATAATCAAGTTAATCATATTGCTAATCACATTCATATAAATGCTTGATTTGTAAAATCTACATCTCAAAGTATTTTAAAAGCTACTACTAATCAATATATTGCCGCAGATTCTACTAATGCTACAAACAATACCATAAATGTCATAAGCTTTGATTTAATTTGAGGATTATCTGACATAGCTGATAATGCACCAACTACTAATTTTCATTCTCATAATCAAGCACCTAGTCATGTTAATCAAATTGCTAATCAAGCTCAGATACTTGCTCATAAACTTATTCCATCAGTACCAAACATTTTAAATGCAACTATCAAACCATATATTGCTGCTGATTCTACTAATGCTATACCTAATATTGTAACAGTTAAGAAATATCAAGTTGATTTTTCATTTTTTGAAAGCACTTCCATTGATTTTTCTGCAAGAATTCATTCTCAGATACTTACTCAAAGTCATGCTAGTCAAACAGCTAATCACATACCAACAAATGCATTAGATGAGAAATCTGTTTCTCAAAGAATTTTAAATGCAATTACTAATCAATATATTGCTGCTGACTCTACTAATGCTACAAACAATACCATGAATGTCATAAGTTTTGCTTTCATTTGAGGATTTTTATCAATTGCATCAATTGCTCAAGCAACTAATTTTCATTCTCAATATCATGCTCAAAATCATGCCAATCATATTGCTAATCATGCTCAAACACTTGCTCATAAACTTATTCAATCTATTCAAAGTATTTTAAAAGCAACTATCAAACCATATATTGCTGCTGATTCTACTAATGCTATACCTAATATTGTTATAGTTAGGTAAAAAGAAGCTAAATCCTTATTTTTTCACATTACCTCAGCTGCCTTTTTTCATAGAATTCATTGCCCCATAGCAACTCAAATTCATGAAATTCAAATAGCTAATCAAGCTCATATAAAATTAACTAAATTTTCCATATCTCAATTTTTCTAAATAATATAAATTTAAATATTTTAATGTACTTTTACTACCTTTATAAATATTGCAATTAATAGTGGAAATACTAATGCTTGTATAAAAGCAACAAGTAGTCATTGAACATGCAATAATATTGGAAATAAAACTGGGAAATCAATTCATATAACAATATTTGAAAGTGCAACTGTTCAAACAAGAAGCATACCCATCAACATTGAACCAGAAGTCATATTACCAAACAACCTAAATGATAGTGAAATTATTTTTGCAAGATGACCAACTATATCAAGTACTCATAAAAACAAAGATATTATTATATCAAATACTTTTACAAACAAAAATAATGGTACATCTATATATTTACTCATTTTCCCTTTTTCATATGGTATATAATTTTTACCTAAAATTGGAAAATATTCATATAATGCTTTTCAAAATCATAATGTTTTAATTTGTTCAAGCAATAATATTATTACTCATATTATAGCCATAGCAACATTGAAATTTATATCTGAAGTTGGTATAGCAACATGGTGATGTAATATAGGGAACCCAACTCAAACTATATCAAAAACTATTCCTAATAAATTTGAAAAAAGTATAATAAAAAACATTGTTATAATATATAATTTAATCCAACTTTTTTCATGTTCTCATAATATATCTTCAAAAAATGAATATATACCATCATACATCATATCAAAAGCAACAGAAAAACTAGATTTAGGTTTATATTTAACAACAGCCCAAATAATAAAAATTATAATAAATTCTAAAATTATCCCTACAAAATAAGGATTTAATCATCAGTGTCAATTTTCTCACACTACATAATATGATCATAACATGTTATTTAATATGTCCATAATACCGTATTAAAAAGTTATACAAAATAAATTTAAACCTGAAGAGTATATTGAACACACAAAAAAAAGCAAATGAAATTTTTATTTTTTTCATTCACCTTTTGCCTATTTTAAAGCAAAACTTCACTATTTGAAAATATGTTTTTGTTTAGTATAATAATTTTATTTTAAAAAAAATCAAATCTTTTTTTATTACTTTTTTTTGTCCATTATTTGTCTATTATTTTCAAAAAAATAAATAAAAAAATAACCCTAAAAAGGGTTATTTTTTTTATTTCAATTGTAATTTAAAAACTTCTTTTCAAGTTGATATATTATTAGAAGAAACATAAGTATTTGAAACACTATAAGAATTTTCTCAAACCCATAATGCTCTTTTTATAAAACTATTATAATAATTCCAACTTCTTGATGCTAAATATTCTCAAATTTTTGACTCAGCATAACAATAAGTAGGCACATAATTATAAACTCTATCTTCACAATATTCTTCTCAATTTATAAGTTTTACACAAGAATTTTGAGTAGTTTGTTTAGTATAAACACTACATTCTTTTGCTCTTTCAGCTTCAAGTCAAGAAGTATCTATATGAGTTACTCTATAATTTTCCTTAATTCA
>CALMDL010000259.1 GCA_937864995.1 uncultured Candidatus Altimarinota bacterium
GTAAGAAGAAAAACATATTTTAGTATATACAATAAACTAGTTAGAAAAAAATGAGTTTGAGTACTAGATACAATTTGAATAAGACTTGTTTTTACAAATATTGATGAATTAAATAAATTTGCAAAAATATTTGAAAATAAGTATGTATATATAGACAAAAAAGACTATATTAATTTACCAAAAGAAAACTGATATAAAAGTTTACATTACAAATATGTAAGTCCCTATAGAGACACTCAAATACTTGTGGAAATACAACTTAGAACAATAGAAATGGATAAAGAAATAAGTGATAAAAGTTCTATATCTCATTTCAGTTATACAGTAAAACAAAATAAATGGCATAAGATTTTTAAAGAAATCCATGCTGGGTATAATTATATAAATAAAAAATTACATCGTGAAACATCTGAAAATCAAAATTAATAACCTAGAATTTGACTGAGAAACAGTATTGAAAGACATAGATTTTGTACTAAATAAAACCGATAGAGTAGCTATAGTTTGAGCAAATGGAGCTTGAAAAACTACTCTATTAAAAGTGCTTACTTGAGAGATAATAAATTATGATTGATCAATTGATAATGTATGAAATCTAAGTTTATGATATCTAAAACAAATTCATAGTAATGATGAAACTAAACTAGTTAGACAAGAACTTAAAGAAGCTTTTACACAAATAATAGAAACTGAAAAAGCTCTAGACGAAATAGAAAAAAAGATGGCCGAAAATCCTCATGATTTAGAAATCATAGAACAATACTCTTCCCTTTTAGAAATATTTAACAACATAGGTTGAAACGACTATAACAACAAAATCCATAATGTGGCAAGTGGTATATGAATACTTGAACTATTAGATAAAAAATTAAATGAAGTTAGTTGATGACAAAGAACCAAAATAGCACTAGCAAAAGTACTCCTAGAATCACCAGATATACTTTTCCTTGATGAACCTACAAACTTTATAGATATGTGAAGTGTAGAATGGCTTGAAAGTTTCTTGCAAAACAAATGGAAAAGTGGTTATGTAATTATATCGCATGATAGAGAATTTTTAGATAGAACTTGTGATTTAACTTATGAAATACAACCAAAAAGAGGTATTACTTTTTATCATACTAACTATACTTGATACTTGGAAGAAAGAGATAGGATAGAAAAGAAAAAAATGGAAAACTTTAAAAGAGAACAAGAATTTATAGAAAAAGAAGAAAAGCTTATAGATAGATTTAGAGCTTGAAGTCGTGCATGATGGGCAAAATCTAGAGAAAAAGCACTTGGTAGAAGAGATATAATTGAACCACCTTATATACCAAGAAAACCAAAGTTTTTTTTCAATTTTACTTGAGAATTACCAGAAAAAGTACTTAGTTTTAAAGAGTGTTTTGTTGGTAGAAAAGAACCATTATTTTTTATAAATGAAGTACATCTTTATAAAAAGCAAAGGATTTGAATAGTATGAGAAAACTGAGTTTGAAAATCTACATTTTTAAAAACTATCATGAGAGA
>CALMDL010000260.1 GCA_937864995.1 uncultured Candidatus Altimarinota bacterium
ATCACATTTACTTGTTTTTGCTAGAGTGAAAAATATAGATGATAATTATATAGATGCTTATTTTGATAAAAGTGTAAAAATAACTTGAGCTACAAGAGAACAATTATTAGGTTATGAAAATATGATGAAATGATATTTTTCTAATTTAAATATTGATTCAAAAGTTTCTTGGGCAAGAGATCAAGTATTTTTAGCGCTTTGAAATGTGATGCATTTCTTAGCTCAAAAACAAATTGATTCATGTGCTATTTGAGGTTTTGATCCAGTAAAATATGATGAAATATTAGAACTTGATAAATTAGGATTAGCATCAGTAGTTGTTTTGCCAATTTGATATAGAAGTAGTGATGATAAATATGCCTTAAAGCCAAAAGTTAGATTTAGTAAAGATGAAGTTGTTGTTAAAATATAGTATTTTAAAAAATATATGGTAAAATAATTTAGTAAAAATTAGACATATAAAAAATTATAAATGAACTTTTTTGATATAAATTCAGTTGCTGTTATTTGAGCATCGGAAATAGAGTGAAAAATTTGAAATACACTTATAAAGAACTTATTAAATTTTTCTTGAAATAAATATTGAGTAAATCCAAAATGAGGTAATTTTAAAGAAATAGATTTTTACAAATCTATTTCTTTATTACCTGAAATTGTTGATGTTGCTGTTTTTTGTATTCCTTGAAATTTAGTTGAAGATTCTCTTTTAGAAGCAGCTAAATTTTGAATAAAAAGAGTTATAATAATTTCTGCATGATTTAAAGAAGTTTGAAATTTTAAATTAGAGAATAGTATTAAAAAAATATCATTAGATTATAATATATCTCTTTTATGACCAAATTGTTTAGGTTATTTTGATGTATTTAAAAACTTAAATTTAAGTTTTTGAACAAGACAAATAAATACTTGAAATATTTGAGTTGTATCTCAAAGTTGAGCTATGGCAGTTGCATTAACAGATTGGGCAAATAAAAATAATTTGTGATTTTCAAAAATTATTTCTATGTGAAATAAAGCTTGAGTTGATGAAGTTGATTTTTTACTTGAATTAGAAAAAGATGATAAAACAAAAGTTATAGCTTTGTATTTAGAAAGTTTAGAAAGAGGAGAGTTATTTTATGAAATTGCAAAAAGAGTTTCTAAAACTAAACCAATAGTTTTAATTAAATCATGAGTTTCTAGTTTATGAGAAAAAGCTGCTAGTTCACATACTTGAGCTCTTTCTTCTGATAAAAAAATACTTGAAACCGCATTTTTACATAGTAATATAAATTTTACAAATTCACTAGAAGATTTTTTTTCTATGATTGAAATATTTTCAAAAATAGATTATAAAAATATACCAAATGAGTTAGCAATTATTACAAATGCATGATGACCTTGAGTAGTTGCAACTGATCATTGTGAATTTAATTGAGTTATTTTAAGTCAATTTAATGATGAAGAAAAATTAATTTTAAAAGTTTGATTATCAAGCTCATCTAGTGTTTCAAAT
>CALMDL010000261.1 GCA_937864995.1 uncultured Candidatus Altimarinota bacterium
AATTAAATGCATTCAAACTGCTCTAGCCATTTGAGCAATACGAGCAATACTTCATTCAACTTCTTTTTTATTACCACTCATCATTAAATCAGCAAGTTCATCTACAACTATAACTATATATGGTAGTTTTTCTTCTTTACTTACTTTTGCATTGTATTCTACTAAATTTCTAGCATGTACTTTTGTTGCTAAATCATATCTTCTAAGCATTTCAGCAACACACCATTTTAAAGCATTTAATGCTTTATCAGGATTAGTGATAACTGGAGTTAAAAGATGTGGAATTCAATTATAAACAGATAACTCTACTCTTTTTGGGTCTATTAATATCAATTTTAATTCACTTGGTGAAAATTTGTATAACATAGAGATAATAAATCAATTCATTCATACAGATTTTCAACTAGCTGTTTGTCATGCTACAAGTAAATGAGGCATTCTAACTAAATCTCAAACTACTATATTTCAACTCACATCTTTTAATATTGCAATAGGTAACTCAAGTTTTTTATTATTAAATTCACTACTAGACAATACTTCTTTTAAATATACAGCTTCTCTTTTTGGATTTGGAACTTCTATTCAAACTACTCCAAGTCCAGGGATTGGAGCTTGAATTCTGATAGATTTAGCTTGCAATGCAAGTGCTAAGTCCTTTTTAAGATTTTCAATTTTTTGTAATTTTACTCATTGTTTTGGTTTCAATCTGTATTGTATAACTGTTGGTCACACTTGATATCACTCCATTGTTACTTCTATTTTAAATTGAAGTAATTTTTCTTCTATTTCTATTTCTTTTTTTCTTATTTCATTTTTATCAACTGCAATTATATTTCTTTTACTATCAAGTAGAGATAGTTCTGGAAATACCCAATTTTTAAATTCATTATTTCTAACTATAGCTACTTCTTTTTCTTCTTTTTTATCTTCTTCATCATTTTTACCAAAAATTGATCATATAATAGAATCTTCTTTTTTTTCTATTTTTACTTTTCTTGGATTAATTGGAGCATCTTCTATATGTAATTGTTTTGGTTGTTTTGCTTTTGCTAATGCTTCTTTTTCTTCTTTTAATTTTTCCATCATTTCTTCAAGCTCTTGCTTTTTCTTTTCTAGTCTTTCATCTTTTTTATTTTTTAATTCTTTTGAACTTTTTGGATTTCAAGCAAATCAATCTCATACAAAAGTATCTTTTATTTCTTTTAGTTTTTCAGGAATATCAAAAGCTTTTCTAGCAAAATTTACAGGTGAAAATTTAAATAATATAACTAAAGATGTTAAAAATAATAGAAAAAATGCAAGGGCTGTAGCTATG
>CALMDL010000262.1 GCA_937864995.1 uncultured Candidatus Altimarinota bacterium
TATAATTGAAAATAATAATATTTTAATTATCATTTTCAATAATTAAAATTTAATAATTAAATATGATATCAAGTTGGGAATGAATTAATAAAAAAGATATAAATTATATCTCTAGTTTAATGCCTTTGAAAATAAATGTAATAGGGTTTTGATTTAATTTAGAAGAAATAATAAATCCATTTATAACAAAAATAGATTGTAGTAATTATATTATCCCAAATAATTTAACTTCTGATTTATTGGTTATTATCTATTCTTCTTGAGATACTGAATCAAAAAAAATAATAAATGATTGAATTAAGTATTTAAAAAATACAAATAAAGTAATTATATGAATAGATGTAAATAATAATGAAGATATAGACTATAATATATTTGATTCATATATAAATAATTCTAAATTTAGGTTTATTATAGAATGAATATCAGATACAATTACTAAGCCAAATCTTATCGCAGTTGATTGATTAGATTTAATTAATTTTTTTAAAAATTGAGGGAAATTTAAATTTTTTGCTTTTTACACAAAATGAGAAGATAAGTGACCTGATGTTCTATATAATTTCAATAATAACATAAAAAGAAATTATACAAAAATATTTTTGAATTTATACTCAAAACCTTCAGATTTTTCTTTTTTTGCTATGGATAATATAATAGAAAATGCTATAGTTGATCAAGGTATGTATTTGATAGATATTGCAAATATAATGACACATACATACAATGAAAATTTGAATGATGAATATTTTGTTATAATTCTAGTAAATAATTAATTATGAAAAATAAATTTAAACAATCAACTATAGAAAAATTAAGTTATTATGTATATCTTTTAGAAGATCCAAGAAATAATAATATATTTTATATATGAAAATGAAAATGAAATAGAATTTTTAGTCATATGAATTGAGCTATTAATTGAGATAAAGAAAGTAATAAAATAAAAATTATAAAAGAAATCTTAGAAAATAATTTAAAAGTTAAGCATAAGGTTATAAGACATTGATTAACAGAAAAGGAAGCCTATGAGGTTGAATCAGCTATAATTGATTTTTATTGATTAGAAAACTTAACAAATATTGTATTATGACATGATTCATATGATAGATGACTCATGGATATAAATGAGATTTTTGTTAATTATGAATCTGAAAAGATAAAAGTTGAAGATGATTTAATAGCTATTAATATAAATAATCTTTATTATTATTGAATAACCAATAGTGAAATATATGAGTCTACAAGAAAATCTTGGAGATTAAATTTAGATAGAGCAAAAAATATTAAATATGCATTATCTGTATTTAGATGAATAGTTAGAGAAGTTTATGAAATAAATGATTGGTATTTTTCAAAAAAACAAAATTGATTCGATAGATATGAATTTCAATGAATGATAGCTAAAAAAAATATTAGAGAAAAATATATAAATAAAGATGTATCTGAATATTTTTCTAAGTGAAGTCAGAATCCTATTAAATATATAATGATAAA
>CALMDL010000263.1 GCA_937864995.1 uncultured Candidatus Altimarinota bacterium
ATTTTTTAAAAAATAAAAATAAAAATGAATAAAACTAAGTTAAAAACACTTAGTTTTTTTATTGTTTAAAGTATTTTTTTATATATAATTAACTTAAATATTTTTTAAATAAAAAATGTGTCAAAAATAATTCTCCTAGATAAAAACTTAGCAAATCAAATAGCAGCTTGAGAAGTAGTTGAAAGGCCAGTTTCAGTAATAAAAGAATTACTAGAAAACTCTATAGATGCTGGTGCAAAAAATATAAAAATTGAAATTTATGATTGATGAACATCAAAAATAATTATAAGTGATGATGGTCTTTGAATTGAAAAAGATGACTTAAAAATAATTTGAGAAAAACACTCTACATCTAAAATAAAAAATTTAGATGATTTATATAATATAATGACTTTTTGATTTAGATGAGAAGCAATTGCCTCAATATCATCTGTTTCAAACATGGAAATTATAAGTAAAAATGTAGCTGAAGATTTTTGAAATTTTATTAAAATTTCAGATTGAGTAAAAACATCCCCTATAAATATAGCATGTGAAACGGGAACAAAAATAATAATTGAAAATTTATTTTATAATACCCCTGCTAGGCTTAATTATCTTAAAACAGTAAGGACAGAATATAATCATATATTAAGTTATTTATATGAAATATCTCTTTCATATCCATATATTTGATTCGAGTTTATTTCTGATAACAAACAAATATTTTATTTTAAAAAAGATGAAGATTTAAAAACTAGAATATATAACATATATTGAAATGAATTTTCAGAAAATTTATTAGAAATAAAATTTCAAATGGTATGAGTAAAAATTTCATGATATATTTCAGATCCAAAAGTAAGTTTTAATAATAAGAATAAACAAAACATATTTGTAAACAAAAGACCTATAAAATCATATATTATATCAAGAGCTATAAATGATGCATATAATAGATTTATTCCTCATTCATCAAATTGTGCATATGTATTAAACATAGAAGTTGATCCAACTCAAGTAGATGTAAATGTACATCCTAGAAAATTGGAAGTTAGATTTGCAAATGAACAAAACATATTTAGAGCTGTATATCACTCTGTAGAAGAAAAACTAAATTGAGTTAGTTTAATTAACAATATAAATACTGTAGAAAATGAATTATTGTATAACTGAAATGATACAAAAAATAGCTTTTCTAATAATTTTGAAAAAAAAGAGACATATTATTCTTGATCTTGAACGAAATTTAAATCATATTCACCTTACAAAGATATAAATCCAAATCCTGACCAAATAACAATAAAAAATGCACTAAACTTTTCAAAAGAAATATTATGAAATTCTCTTGATATAGAGAATAATATCGAAATAGAATTAAATAATGATTTGCATTATACTAAATTATGAAAAATTATATGACAAGCGCATAATTCATACATAATAGTTGAAACTAAAGATTGAATAAAGTTTTTAGATCAACACGCTTTAGCTGAAAGAGTTATATATGAAAAACTAGTCAATAGAGACAAAAAAATATCTACTCAATGATTACTTATTTGAGAAAGTCTGAATTTAATGCCAAAAGAAATAAATATTTTACAAGACAATTTAGACACTTTTGAAAAAATGTGATTTGATTTTGAAGTTATGTGATGAAATATAGTTATAATTAATTGAATTCCAGATTTCATAAAAAAAGAAAATTTAAACAATATTTTTACATGAATTTTATATGATATTTGAGAATATAATTTTACAAAATCAAAAACTCTTCTAGAAGTACAAAATAAAATATATGCATATACAGCTTGTAGATCTGCAATAAAATTTGGAAATAAGCTAAATCTATTTGAAATGAATAAATTATTAAATGATAGTGTTACAGATTATTCTTCAACTTGTCCTCATTGAAGACCTGTTGTATTTGATATAAATTTAGATGAACTAAAAAATAAATATGAAAGATAAAAAAATAACTCCTATAAAGGAGTTATTTTTTTATCTTTCAATGGTATCCCCAACTGGAATCGAACCAGTATCTAGCCCTTAGGAGGGGCTTATTCTATCCATTGAACTATGAGGACTAAAAAAAGCGCTTATTAAAAATAAACACTTTTATGTTTTTTTCAAATATTTTTATATTTTAATTATAAAAATAGTACCTGCAATAGCAAAAAGTACAATTAATGAAATAAGTAATATTAAATTATTTGTCTTTTGATATTTCAATTCTCATGTTAAAGTTTCTTTTTCTGATTGTAAATCAATAATTGATTGATTTAAATTTGATTTAGATTCTTCAAGTAAAAATTGAGATTTTTTAAAATCAATTAAAGACACAGAGTTTTTTGCAATTTCTTCTGCTCTTCAAACTCTTACAGATAATTCTCTAATAATAATATCTTTTTCTTTAATTTCTGTTCTTAAATCTTCATATACTTCATCTAATGCATTTTTTGTATTAGATGGAAAATCTACTTCAACCGATTGAGAATAAATAGGCTTTCTTTCAAATGGATTATGAATATGAGATTTTTCAACTATTACTTCTTGATTTACAGCTCATCATGAAATTAAGTTATCTAAATCAGATGAATTTATATATACTACTTTACCATCTTTTTTAGCTCTTAATTTTCAAGCCTTTACATACCTATCAATACTTCTAGTTGATATTCAAAGCATATCTGCTGCTTCTTGTCTAGTGTGTTTGTACATTGACATATATTTACAAATTAATTGTCTATAATCTATACTTTTTATCTAAATAATCAAGTTTTTTAAATTGACAGTTTTTAAAAATTTGTCCAAAATAAAAAACTAAGATTACTCTTAGTTTTTATAAATAGGAAACTTATTACATAATTCTAATACTTCTTTTTTTAATTGTTTTAATATATTTTCATCATCTTTATTTTTTATTGCCTCTGTAAAAATATGTGCTATTATTTTCATTTCACTCTCCATCATTCATCTTGTTGTTGCAGCTGGAGTTCAAATTCTAATACCACTTGGATCTAATGCTTTTCTTGTATCATATGGAATCATATTTTTATTTGTTGACAATCAAACTAATTCAAGTGCTTTTTCTGCTTCTTTTCAAGTTACTCAATAACTTCAAAAAACATCTATTAATATAAGGTGATTATCTGTACCATTTGATACAATTTTAAATCAATTATTCATTAACTCACTTGCTAAAACTTTTGCATTTTTTACTACTTGTTTAGCATATTCAGAAAATTCTGGCTTTAATGCTTCTGCAAAAGCTACTGCTTTTGCGGCAATTAAATGTTCATGTGGTCATCATTGTACTCATGGAAATACAGCCCTTGCAATAGCAGGTCAAAATTTTTCTTTTGACATTATTATTGCTCATCTTGGTCATCTAAGTGTTTTATGAGTAGTAGAAGTCACAATATCACAATATGGAACAGGATTTTCTAATACCTTACCAGCTACAAGTCATGCAATATGAGCTATATCTGCCATCAAAACTGCACCTACTTTATCAGCAATTTCTCTAAATCTTTTCCAATCAAGATTTCTTGGATATGCAGAAAATCATGCAATAATCATATTTGGTTTATTTTCTATTGCCAATCTCTCAACTTCATCCATATCTATTAATCAAGTTTCTTTATCAATAGTATAAGGAATAATTTCATATAATAATCAAGAAAAATTTAAAGGATGACCATGGCTTAAATGTCATCATTGATCTAAACTAAGACCAAGTACTTTATCTCCTGGTTTTAAAGCAGCTAAATAAACAGCAAGATTTGCTGGACTTCAACTTAAAGGTTGTACATTTACATATTCTGCTCAAAATAATTCTTTACATCTATCTATTGCTAGATTCTCAATTTGATCAATATATTCTTGTCATGCATAATATCTTTTTCATGGATATCATTCACTATATTTATTTGTAAGTATACTTCCTGCTGCTTCCATTACATCTTTACTTGTATAGTTTTCTGATGCAATTAATTCAATTTCAGTATCTTGTCTATGGGCTTCTTTTTGAATTAAATCAAAAAGTACTTTATCATTTTTTTCTAACATTATTAATTAATTAAGTAAATAAAATATCTATTACTTATTTTTAAAAAACAATTAATTTTAAAGGAAATTTGTAATTCATAATTTTTAAATTAAAAATTAATATATAATTTATAATAATAAATACAAAAAAAGCTAGTAAATCTAGCTTTTTTATGTTAAAAAATTATTTATTTATTTCTTTATAACTATCAATCGTTAAATTAAGAGCTTTTTTATTTATAAAAGTATCAAGTATTTTTTTTGCTTCTTCTTTTTGTCTATCATAAGCATTTTTATAATCTTCATCTTTAAATGATATTTCTATATCAGGAATAATACCATCTTGATCAATATTTACTCATTTTGGAGTAAACCATTTTGCAACTGTTAATTTAACCATACTTCAATCTCATAATTCAAATGGTTCCTGAACTGATCATTTACCATAAGATTTTTTTCAAACAATAATTGCTTTTTGATATTCTTTAAGAGCTCAAGCTGTAATCTCCGAAGCACTTGCAGAATTTTCGTTTATCAAAACAACTATTTTTCATTTATAAATTTGTCACTCATTTATACTATTATAAACTTCATTTGCTTTATCATCACTATATTTTGTTACAACTAGAACTTCTCATTTTTCAACTAAAGAACTTAAAATTTCAACAGCACTTATCAAGTATCACCCTCAATTATCTCTTAAATCAATTATTAATCAATCTGTATCCTTTAATTCATTTATTGCTTTTTCGAATTCAAGAGAAGTTTCATCTCAAAACATATTTATTGATATATATCCAGTATTATTGTCAAATTTTTCATAATCAACTGAAGGAATTTTTATTTTTTCTCTTACTACTTCTTTTTTAATTATATTTTCTTCTCATTGTCTTATAATTTCTAATATTACTTTTGTTCAAGCTGGTCATTTAATATTATTAACAGCATCTATTAAACTAAGTCATTCTAAAGAAATATCATTTGCTTTTATTATTAAATCTCATG
>CALMDL010000264.1 GCA_937864995.1 uncultured Candidatus Altimarinota bacterium
TATTCAATAAGTATTCAAACAGTAATACCTTTTTATTTTTTAGAGATATTTTTAATAATAGTTTTTATAAAAACTATTTATGATATATTTAATTGGTACAATGATGTTTGGATTATAACAGATTGTTCTGTAATATGGCTTGAACGGTCACTTTTTAAATCAAGTAGTGATAGTATAGAATATGATAGTATTGAATGAGTTTGAGTAGAACAAAATTGAATTATAGATAAAATACTTTGAAAATGAGATTTAGTTATACATAAAATATGAGATGATTCATTTATACTAAACAATGCTATATATCCATATAAAGCTGTTGATATAATTGAGTGAATTATAAATCAAGAAGAAGAAGATGTAGAAACTGATAAATTTGATATGATTATGGATGCACTTTCTTGAGTTGTGTGAAACTATCTTGAAAAATGAAAACAAAATACAAAAAAACAAGAAGCACTAGAAGAAAAAATAAAAGAAATAGAATCTAAAATTTGAACAATTGATTTAAGATAATATGCAAGATATAGAAAAAATACTCAAAAATCTACCAAAATCACCTGGTATTTACCAGTTTTTTAATGAAAATTGAATCATAATTTACATCTGAAAAAGTGTAAATCTTTTTTCTCGTGTTAATTCATATTTTAATTGAAAAAGTAAACTAAATTTTGCAAAACAAAAAATGGTTGAGCAAATAAGTGATATAAAAACTATTCTTACAAACAATGAAACTGAAAGTTTGATTTTAGAAACAACTCTGATAAAAAAACACGAACCAAAGTACAATATATTGATGAAAGATGGTAAAAATCATACATATATAAAAATAACAAATGAGTATATTCCTCAAGTAATAAAAACAAGACAAAAATGAAAAACTTGAACTTATTTTTGACCATATACAAGCACAAATTATGTAAATAATATACTTAAGATTTCAAGAAAAATCTTTGGTTATAGAAGTTGTGATTTACAATTTAAAAAAGAAATTGATTGAAGTTTAAGCATAAACAATATATGAAATACAAAAATTCCTTGTATGGATTATTATATAAAAAGATGTTCTGGTCCTTGTTTAAAAGAAAATGATAAAATAATTGTTTACAATGAAAAAATAGAACAAATAAAACACTTTTTAAAGTGAAATACTTCTAAAATAAAACAAGAAATAGAAAGTGATATGAGAAAAAAAGCAAGTGAACTCAAATTTGAAGAAGCTGCAAAACTAAAAATTGATTTAGAAAGTATAAAAACACTAGAAGAAAACCAAATAGTTAGAGATGGTATATCTTGAGATTATAATATAGTAAATTTTATAGAAAAATTTGAAAAATTTTTTATTTGAATGATAGAAATAAAAAATGGAAAAATAACTTGATTTTATAATTTTGAAATCAAATTTTCTCTAGAAGAAGACAAAATAGAGTTATTAAAAAACTTTATAGAAAATGATTTCGCAAAAAATATAGAAGAAAAAATCACTTATATAATTCCTTTTCAAATTGATTTTGATATAAAAGAAATAAAAACAGAAATACCTAAAATATGAACAAAAAAAGAATTGCTTGATTTGTGTTATAAAAACACATACGAATATGCTTATAAATCTCATCTTGATTCACTTAGTACAAAGTGATTTACAAAACAAAATATGATAAATTTACTTGATTATTTATGATATAAACAAATAAATAAAAGTATTATTTTTGAGTGTAATGATATAAGCCATATTTCAGGAAATCATACAGTTGCAAGTAGAAGTATAATTGAAAATGGTAAAAGTAATACTAGTAAATATAGAAAATACAAGATAAAAACTCTAGAAGAACAAAAAATAAACGATTTTGATTCTATGAGAGAAGTTATAAACAGAAGATTAAAAGAAATAGAAAATACAAGTATAATACCTGATTTGATAATAATAGATGGTTGAAAAGGTCAATTATCAAGTGTAGTAGAAATAATAAAAAAATTTAAAGAAGAACTTAAAAATGAGGATACAAAAAAATTGATAGAAGCTTTACAAATTGTATCAATAGCAAAAAAAGAAGAAGAATTATTTATAATAGATGAAAATAATGAATTTATAAAAATAGTTTTAGATAAAGATACAAGTGAACTTAAATTAGTACAAAAAATAAGAGATGAGGCCCATAGATTTGCTATAACTTTTAATAGAGATAGTAGAATAAAATCTATGAAGAAAAATATACTAGAAAGCCTACCTTGATTTTGACCAAAAACTAGAAGTAAATTACTTAAAAAATACTCTAATGTAGAAAATCTAAAAAATATAAGTATAGAAGAACTAAGTGAAATTTTGACAAAAAAACAAATAGAAACACTAGAAAATCACTCTATAATCTAATAAACTTTACAAAAAAATTATTTTTTATAAAATGTATTTAATTAACAAATAAAACTTGAAAAAATGAAAGATTTTCTAAAAAAATATCACAATAAAAAAACCATATCTAATATAGGTATTGTTTTAACAAGCCTTGTTTTAGCTTTTTGAATCAATTTTATATTAATAGACTGAACTCAAGTTTGAAATAACTTAAAAACTTCTGTTTTAGATATAGAAAATAATGAAATTAAATCTGATTTATATATTGAAAATTGAGTTAATAATGTAAATATTAAAAACTCAAAAGATATGCAACAAGTTAAAAATATATCTTTATGATTAACTTATAATCCAAATGAAGTTGAAATAACAAGTATAAAATCAAAATTTTGAGAAATTGTTTCTCTTTGAGAAAAAAATACTTGATATGATACAATTTTAATTAATATTGAACCTCAAAACATAAGTAAACAAGATATTTTATTTGAAATTGAAACAAGAAAATTGATAGAAAAATCTACTCAAATAAATATGATAAATGCAAATTTTAGTGATAATAGTGATGAAAAATACAATTTATCAACTTCTTGAATTACATTTTAATCTCTCTAAAAGAGAGATTTTTTAATAAAAAATATGATAAAAATAATAGATACCCACTGTCATCCTTATCTTAATAAGATAAAAAATAAAGATGACTTAATAAATAACTTTTTCTCTCAAAATTGAGAAGCTATGATAGTTATTTGAACAAATCTAGAATCAAATAAACAAGTTTTAGAATTAACTAAAAAACACTCTAAAATATATGCAACTATTGGTATACATCCTTGCGATATAGGAAATTTAGAACTAGACAAAACAATAGAAATTCTAGAAAAAACATATATAGAAAATAAAGATAAAATAGTAGCTATTTGAGAATGTGGACTTGATTATTATTGGATGTACAAAGACCTAGAAAATTCTGATTTAAATGATAATGAAAAAAAAGAAATAATAGAAAAACAAAAAAAATCACAAAAAGATTTTTTTATAAGACAAATTGATTTAGCTAATAAATTAAAATTACCAATCATTATACACAATAGAGATAGTAAGGATGATATTTTTAAAATACTCGTAGAAAAAAACTTCAAAAATTTTGTATTTCATTGTTATAGTGAAGATCTAGAATATGCAGAAAAATTGATAGATTTTTCTCCAAATTGCAAAATAAGTTTTTCTGGAATAGTTACTTTTAATAATGCAAAACTAGTTCAAGAAACAGCTAGAAATATAACTATAAAAAACATATTAGCTGAAACAGATAGTCCATATCTAACACCAACTCCTTTTAGATGAAAAGAAGAAAATGAACCTGCTTTTACAAAATATATTATTGAAAAAATAGCTGAACTTAGATGAGAAACATTTGAATTTACAGCTGAAAAAATATTAAAAAATTCAGTTGAATTTTTTAATATTTAAAAAAGGAAACTAAAATTAGTTTCCTTTTTCTTTATAATATTCATCAATTGAATGAAAACATTCTCTAAATCACTCAGCATCTCAATAGTCAGCAAAATATTTTTGCCAATCATGACTTGTTTTCATTTTTTTTGCACTTTTAATTGGACACCAATATTTTTCTGTTCTTCAACCAACTTCAACAGCATAAGAAAAAAGTCAATTAACATAAGAACAATATAAACAATTTATTTTCTGTATAGAATTTAAATAATCTAGTTCTTTTCTATCAAAAGTTATATAATCTGATCTTTTTACAAGTGGAATTTTGTATAATCTAATAGCTGTATTTTGATAAATAAATAAAAATATATCCAAAAATACTGCTGGAACTATCATAGCATAAATAAAAGGAATTGATAATACTTCCCTAACTCTAGCTGAAAATATACTTTCAAAAATTGAAATTTTTTGTTTTCTATTTGCCTCTCTAGCTTCTCTAGTAAACACAATCTTTCATTTCATAAAAGTAAAACTATATTTTTCCATCAAGTTTAAATATTCTTGTTTTAACTCTTGCTTTTTTTGTTCAATTTCTTCTAATATCTTATTTATTCTAGATTTCATTTTTATACTTTAATTAATAAAATGGCTTAAATAAGTATATTTTTTTTTCAAAAAAAACAAGATTTATTTCTTTTTATATTGACTTTATTACTAATATATTTATTATTTAATTACTTATTATATAATAATATATATGTCTAAACATCATAATAAATTAGATTATTCAACAAGAGATACTCTTGCAAACATTAAGTTAAAACCAAATTACACTTTTATTTTAAACAAAGATATAGATGCAGTTTGAACTAAAAAATGAGATTTTGAAAAATGAGATAATTTTGAAATAATAGAAGTAGAATTAAAAGAAGAACACGATAAATCTACACATACTGTAAAATTTAAAGTAACAAATCACAAATGAAAAACTAGAGAATATGCTATGAGTGGTTGAGTATTTTTAAAAAACTTTATTGAACAAATAGAACAATCTGATATAGCTTACAAAAAAATAGAAAAAGTACAAACAGAAGTAAAAACTACAGTTGATGAAGTAGTTAAACCAACTAATAAAAAATGATTAGTTGAAAGAATAAAAGATAAAATTAAATGAAAAAAGAAAAAATAGGATTTAAAAAATCCTATTTTTTTATATCAAAAACTTATCTTTTACAAAAACAAGTTTATCATCTATAAATATCTCTTTTATATCAGGAAATATATCTATGTGATATCTTTGAACTACATTTTTATGCATCTTTGCTCTATAAATTTGATGTTTTTTTCACAAACTCAAATGAAATCAAGCAATTCTTTCATAAGCATTTACATCTGCAATTGGTTTTTCTCTACTTATACCTGAATTTAATCAAAATCAAAGTTCCCTAAACATTACTTCATTATTTTCGCTAAGTGCTATAAAATCAAGTATTTTTCTAAAATTTGGTGGACATTTAGGATCATCACAAGTTATTATACTTTCGTTTATTTTGATTTTAAATGGTTCACAAAACTCTACTTGTAATTTTTCATCTGGAAATGCATAAATAGTTAATTCCCCATTTACTTTTGAAAAATCACATGCCTCAGTAAAATTTTCTCAAATAGGAAAATTTCATCATCTATTTCTTCATTCATAATTTCAAGTATTTAATTTCATATCTTCAAATCATCATTCTACTTTTAGTGTTGAACCATCATTACAGATAAAAGTCATTGTTTTTGCAGAATCAGATAGATTTTTCAATTTTGCTCATAATTCTTCATAAAGAGGTGTATTGTACTCAATAGCATCTGCATAATTTTCAACTTGATCATCATAAATATAAGCTAAATGTCTATGTTCTAAGCATCAAACTCAAGCATTATTTAGATTAAGTCTAATTCTAAAATCATCAAGCATGAAATTTGTAGATTGAACTAGTATAACAGTAGAGTTTTCTTGAAGTGATAATAATTTTGTTTTCAAATCTTCTTTATTTGCACTTGAAAAATCTATTACTTCTGATAATGAATGATTTTTAAGATTTTCTATATATCATTTTGATAATTCTCTTGAGATTGGTGAATCTAAATCATATACTAAAACAACTGGAAAAGCCCTATATCTATCATCATATATTTTTAAGTTTTTTTCTAGTATATTTTTTGTCGCTTCAAGGTATTTTTGTTCTATGGTGTTCATATTTCTTATTATTTTATAAATGAAAAAAATAAAGTTTATTAGACTTTATTTTTTAAAATGGTATGTCTTCAACTGAAATATCTTCTGAAGTTGATTTATTTTGAGATGGTTTAGAATTATTTTGACTATTTTCTGGATTCCATTCATTTAATGTAAAATAATGAGTTTCTCCATATTGACCTGGTTCTTTTCTTTTACTCATAACTACATTTACATAACCCTTTTCGTTTGCATATTGTTGTAATTTTTCAACATTAAAACTTATATTAAAAAATTCTCAAAATTGTCCATTTACTGCTTTGCAAGATGCTCAATCTATATATGTTTTTGCCATAAAATAATATTTAAAATTAAATTTGAAATATTTTAATAAAAAATACTAGAATAACAAATAAATTTT
>CALMDL010000265.1 GCA_937864995.1 uncultured Candidatus Altimarinota bacterium
ACCTTCCTATGCTTATTGATGCATGATATAAAGTAGCAATTGCAGAACAAATAAGTGATCCAAATCTTAAATGAATAGTAAAAAGAGAAATTGTTAGAGTAATAACTCCAGCAACTATATGACTAGAATGAGAAAAATATGAAACTGAAAATTCAAATATTATTTCTATTTCTAATACAAACAATATTTTTTGATTAAGTATTTTAAATTTATGAGAAAATAAATGGAAAACTTGTGAATTTAATGATTTTAATTCATTACAATCAGAATTATTTAAACTTTCACCAAAAGAAGTAGTTATAGAAAAAAAATTATTTTCAAATATAGAAATAAAAGAAACTTTAGAAAAAAAATATTTACTAAATATATATTTTTTTGAACCTAAATTGGATTCTTATAAAAATCTAATTAATCATTTTAAAACTATAAATTTAAATGCATTTTGAATCGAAAACTACAAAGAATCAATAAGAGCTGCTAGTTTACTTTTAGAATATTTAAGTGTAAATCAAAAAAGTGATTTCCATTTTTTAAATACCATATCTTTTCTTGATTTAAGCGATTTTATGAAGCTTGACGAATCAACTATAAGAAATCTAGATTTGGTTTACAATATAGCTACTAAATCATCAAAAGAAGGTACATTATACTGAGTGTTAAATAAAACAAAAACTATATCTGGTAGTAATTTGATGTATGAATCAATACTTAAACCAATGAATAACAAAGAAGAAATAGAAAAAAGACAAAGCTTTATAGAGGAATTTTTAAAAGACAAAATTTTGTTAGATAAAGTAAGAAATGAATTACAGTATGTTTCAAATATAAATTGAATTTTAAATAGAATTGCACTAAATAGAACTAGTCCTAGAGATTTAATTAACTTAAAAAATTCTCTAAAAGCTGTACTGAAAATAATAGAAATAATTAAAAATTCATCTTCAAATAAACTTAAAGAAATAATTAAATAAAAATGATTTACTTATTTACATGAAATTCTGACTTTTTAGTCAGTGATGCAGTAAAAAAATGGAAAAACCAATTTATAGAAAAATATGGTGATTTTAACCTACTTCATATAAAATGATTAGATGATACAAATTTAGAATCATATCATCAAAATCTATATTCAGTTTCTTTTATGAATGAGACAAAATTAATTATTTTAGATTTAAATTGAGATGAACAAGAATCAATATCTGAATTTATAATTAAAAACTTAGATAAAATTCCTGAAAATAATATTTTACTTGTAAATTTCCCAAATCCTGATAAAAGATCTAAACTTTTTAAAGAACTAGAAAAAGTATCACAAAAAAAAGAATTTAATACTGAAAATGATAATGATTTATCATCTATACTTAAATCAAGATATAATAATATAATTTCTACTTGAGCTATAAACTTAATATGTAAATATAAAGCAAATAATTTGCAAAAAATAGTTAGTGAAATAGAAAAATTAAATATACTCTATCCATATATTGATGAAAAAATAGTTTCTGAATTTATAATTCCAGAACTTGAAGAAAATATATTTTCTCTAGTTGATAATATACTTGATTTAAATCTAAACGAAACTTATAAAAAAATAAATATTATATTGAATGATGTAAATATTTATCTATTTTATAACTCATTATTAGCTATACTTAGAACTAGTGTTTTTATTTTAAAACTTAAAAATGAAAATATAAATCCTAAAGAAATAGTAAATTTATTAAACTTAGGTAGTAAATCATTTTTAGCAACAAAAAATTATAAAATAAGTTACAAAAATGTATCTAAATTATATATTAATTTAATAGAATTAGATAAAAAAATGAAAACTTGAAAAATGATATGAACAGAAGATAGTGATTTTAAGTTTGAAATAGAGAAAACTCTACTAAAAATAGCAAGCTAAAGCTTGCTATTTTTAGTTTACTTCTCAAACCATTTTTGGTCTTAGAAATTCCTTATTATATAGATAAAAAAGTATACCTCAAATTACTCAAAACAAATGTCACAATAAACTAATTCAAGGAGTAAATCAAATCAATATGTTTACAATAATTGCTGTAATTCATCATTTATATTCACTATTATTTCTTGATTTAAGTTCAAGTGTATGATAGCTAATTAAAGCCATACAAAATCAACTTATTCAGATAGTATTTGTATTATTTTCTCAAAAAATGGTAATTAAAATACCATTAAATATTACTATAAATATAAAAAAAATAATAAATTTTTTTCTTCAAATTAAAAGTTCTAAAGATGTTCAAAATATATAAATAAATATAGCATTAAAAAGAAAATGAAAAAAGTCTCAATGCAAAAAAACACTTATAAATAATTGTAATGCATAAGTAATATAATTTCAATTATTTATAAAATTACTATTTAATCAAAATATATATATTTCAGGAAATATATAACCTAAAATAGTAAAAATTAATGAAATAAGTATAAAAATATATGAAATTGGAATATTATTTAGCATGTTTAAATCTTAAAAATAATATAATTCAAATAATAAACATTGGTAATGAAAGTATTTCTCCCATAGTAAAATATCAAAAAATATAACCTATATGAGAATCTGGTTGCCTAAAAAACATTTCTACAAATAATCTAAAAATAGAATATAAAATCAAAAATAATGATGCAATTTGTCATTTTTTAAAAAGTCACTTAATGTAAAAATAATTAAGTATCAAAAACAATAATAATCACTCTAAAAACGATTCTAAAAGTGGAGAAGGGAAATATCATACATTATTTATATAAACTGCTAGAAATCAATTATAATCACTATATCACAGCAACTCTTTGTTTAAGTAATTTCAAATTCTACCTAATCATAATCAAATTGGTAAAACCAAAGTAATTTGATCTGATAGTTTTAAAAAATCAATTTTATATTTTTTTGAAAATACTATCATTGAAATTATAACTCAAATTACTCAACCATGAAAACTCATTCATCATTGCCAAACTTTTATTATATCAATAGGATTTGAAAAGTAATTACTAAAATCATAGAAAAAAATATATCAAACCCTACCTCATAGAACAACTCATAAAAATATATATAAAAATAAATCATCCATTTTTGATTTATCAATAAAATTTCTTTTTTTTAATATAAAATATCCTGCTAAAAAAGATAAAGCATACATAAGTCCATAATATGTTGGTGCTATTTTAAGACCTAATAATGTGATTTCAAATATTGTCATTTTTTTATATTATTTATATTAATTAAATTGTATTTAAGTATAAAATATTGCAAATTTTAAAATTAAAATTGTAAAAAAATAAAAAAGGATAAAATGTTAGGATTAAAAAAAATATATTTAAAATATGATCGAAAAATTAAAATCAAATTGGAAAGCTGGTTTAACTGTTGCTATGATAAATATACCTTTATCAATATCTCTTGCAGTTGCATCTTGAGCAACTCCTATGCAATGAATTATAACTTGAATTTGGGCTTGAATAATAGCATCTCTTTTTGCATCAAGTCATCATAATGTTTTTTGAGTTGCTTGAGCATTAAGTAGTATATTACTTGGATTTGTGATGTTACATCCTGAGAATTGAGTATTATTATTACCACTTATAGCTATATTTGCATGATTTTTTATTTTGCTTGTTTACATATTTAAACTTACAAAATATATTACACTTATACCATCAACTGCACTTCATTGATTTTTAATATCAGTATGAGTTACAATTGCTCTATGACAATTATCTGGTGCATTATGATTAAATGATCCAGCACTAAAAATAGAACAACATCATGAAATTGCAATGAATATATATGAATTATTTAAAAATATATCTAGTACAAATATAACTTCATTTATTACATTTTCATTATGACTTAGTTTTTTAGTTTTTTGTAAAAAATATTTTCCTAAATTTCCAGCTGTAATAGTTTTAACTATTATTTGAATAGGTATTTGAATACTTGTTTCTAAATGAATGCTACCAAATATGCTTCTTTTAGTTACAAAATTTCCTAGCTTATCATTTTCACTTGTGGATTTTTCTTTTTTTACAAGTATAAAAATTGATTCAATATGAAATTTTATTGAAATATTAAAATGATTGTTTAGTATTTCGCTTGTAGTTACTATAATTGCAATAATAGAAACAATTATTTCTGCTAGAATTGCTGAAAAAATAACAAAAACTAAATTTAATAAAGATAGAGAAGTGTTATGACTTGCATTATCAAATATATGAACTTGACTAGTATGATGATTACCAAATACTGCGGTATTTGTAAGAACAGCATTAAATATAAATTCATGAGCAAACCATAGAACAGCTGCATTTCTTATAGCTATTTTTACACTTATAATATCAGCATTATTATTTAATTGAGCATTTAAGTTTTTACCATTTCCAATAATTTCAGCAATACTAATGAATATTGCAATATGACTTATAGATATTTCATTACTTAAAAAACTGTATAGTATAGAAAAACAAGCTTTTGTTATCACACTTATAACTACATTTTTTTCAGTATTTTGGGAACCAACATATGGTATACTTATATGAACTGCAATAACTTTAATTATATATATAGGTAAAATCACAAATAGTGATGCTTATGTTACTGTATTTAGAAAATGAGGACATAGAGAAAAAATTTCTCTATCTAAATACACTCATGCACAACACCATGAAGATGTATTACTTACGAAATTTTCTCTTTGACTAAATTATTTAAATATTGAAACAAATATTGCATTGATAGAAAAACTAAATCATAATCAAAAACTTATTATATCTCTAGCACATATGTGAAATATAGATATAGACTGAATCGAAGCTATTGATGAAATGATTTGAGTATTAAAAAATAATAAAAT
>CALMDL010000266.1 GCA_937864995.1 uncultured Candidatus Altimarinota bacterium
CAAAAAGTCTATAAGATTTATTATTTTCTAATATATAAATTCATTCGTATACATACCCTGCATCTCATTCTTTTTTAGAATTACAAGAATTTACATTTGAAGCAGATTCTGTTGATGTTGTAGTTTGTGCTGCTAATAATTTAGAACTATCAACATTATTTGATCAATTTACATATTTTCATAAAGCTGTATCAACTTTTGTTAATAAATTATCTCAAATATTTTTTAATTCTTGTTTATATGAATTATTTCAATCTCAATTAACAATTGATGAAGTTTTTTCAAATACTTTAGAATTATATTTATCAAGCATAGAATTATATTCCTCTACATTTGAATTATTAACTAAAGAAACTTTTCTAATTGGTGTTTTAACAGATTCATTAAAATCAGATTTAAATTTCTTATTTTTTACAATTTCTGTATTAATAATATCTTTAAGAGTTTCAAATTTATTTAAATTATTTTCTTTCAATTCATCAATAACTTTATTTTCTCATGAAAATGTATAATCATCTACATTTTTCCATAAAGCTCTTAACTCATCAAATCTTGGATCAGATGCAATATCTTTATCTGCTAAAGATTTTGATATTTCTTGTTTAAATTCTTGATTACTTATTGTAACATCTTTATTTTCAGAAATATAATTTCTTCAAAATAATATATTTTTAGTAACTATAGAAACTACTAATTTTTCTAATGAACTATTAAAATCATATCAAACTCAAGGATTTATTTGTTGCTCTCAAACATCAATATTTATATCAGAAGGAGTAACTCATCTATAATCTAAATCTGCAATATTTATTTTAAACATATTTGTAAAATCTGCCGTAAAACTGTTTATAGGCATAGCAGTTTGTCTTGCTAATTCAACTATAAAATCTGTTTCAAATTCTAAATTTACATATGTAGTTACTTGTATTGCATCTATAAATGGAAATGAAAATTGTGGTAAACTTAAATTTAAAAAATCTGTAGGTAAATATCAACTTCTTTCTGTTAAAAATGCAATTTGGTCTCAAGCTCTCCATTCTGGATGAAATGGTGATGACTTTAATATACACATTGCTTTTGTTACAAGCTTTAATATATCTAAAATAGCTTCAAGAGATGCTAGCATTTTTGGAAGAGTTGGTGGAGGTGGTAAATCAGGAAGTTCTACTGTTGGTAAACTTGGTAAATCAGGAAGTTCTGGGATTTCAAGTTTTGGCAATACAGGTATTGATGGAAAACTTATATTAACATTAGGAGTATCAGGTAAATATAAATTTGGTAATTCAGGTAATAAAATTGGTCTTGGAGTAATATTAAATTCAGGAAGCATTATATTTAATGATGCTCTAATATTATGTAAATCTAATATTATATCTGGCCATTTTGGGAATTGAATTACTGGAATATCTGGAACAACCATACTAATAATTTCAAATTCTGATGTCATAGAATCTTGTCTTTCATTTTTACACTCTTTACATTCTTGTTCATAATCAACAAAAACATCAATAAGTAATTGCCAAGACTTTAATATTGCTTTTATTAATATAAATAATTCAACCCAAGCTTTAAATCTTTCACCATTTTTTCAAATCCGTCAACCTAATACATTTGAAATTGATTCTATATTACAAAGAATTTGTTCTAAATAATATTCTTTTTTATTAATATACTTATTTATTTTTTCAGGTGTTTCTTTATAACTTTTTAATACTTCAACATTTGCCTCAAGAGACATAATTAATTGAGATGTATCAATAGAAACTTTTTCAGCTAGTGCGTTATTATCTTCACAAGATTTTTGTTTAGCTGGATCGCTATATTCACAAGCCTTTCATAATGACCACGAATTTTTTGCTCTTTCAAATTCTTTTTTCCGTGAATCAATAGTTGATTGCCGAGTCATTATTGATTTATCAATTTCTGTAAGTGATAACCAAGGTAATGACATATCAACAGGAACTTGTTCTATTTTTACAAGCGGAAGTGAACCCATAAATTCATATGCATCTTTTATTCAAGAACTATATTCTTTTGCTTTTCATATTGCATCTGAACTTAATCAATTAGCATCATTTGCAAGTCATTTTAAAGTTTCATTTTGAATTTTACTTGTATCAATTTCTGCAGAAACATTATCTAAATTAATTGCATCATTAGATGCTCTATCTTTATTTCAACTATTATTCAACCATTTTTGTTTATTTTCTTCCCAATCGAGATCAGTATCGTAAATTCAAGAAAAATCTGGAAGTATAATAAACAATGTTGGAAAATCTGTCAATTTGTTAACTATTTCCTCTATTTGTCTAGTTACCCAATTCATCAAAAATCATGGAAATGCCTGAATTCTTTTTTTAACAAGTTTAGTTACATCTGAAAAGTCTATATTTCACGATGAATCTACACTAACTGAAACAGGAGTTCAAGAACCTCATCAAATTGAAAACAGTGGTCAACTTCAAGGTGAACTATGACTTGATACAGCCTTATTAATTCATGATAAATTAGAATAGCTTCAATTTCAATTAATATATTTATAATAATTTTCAACATATTCTTGACTAATTGAATAGTCTTCTTTTGTAGAACAATTTCAATTAATTACTCAAAAACTATTTCAATAAACAGGATATCAAATTGATTCTGGATTACCATCAGATCAATCATTACTACATCAAAAAAGTGGTTTTGCAATAACTATACAATTTCCTCCTGGGAAAAGTGGAGATAATCAAGGCATCATTGCCTTTCATGCTACAGAAGCAGGTCATCAAAAACATGCAGATAATCAAACTCATCAAGTTAATGTTGGAGTTACAGATAATCTAAAAAAATTAGTAGGAGAGTCAATTCAAAGATATCATCAAGCTCAATCCATTCAAAAATATGTTTTAGAACAAGCTGATCACATTGCTGAAGAAGAGACAGGCCAAACTGTAGGAAAAGGTACACATGCTGGAACATAAATAGGCATCCATGTTAAAGCAGAAAATATAGGAATACCTTCTCAAATATTTAAATCATCTAAAAGAAATTTTCAATTAAATACTGGATCATTACCTGGTGCTAAAGGGGCCCAATTTAAAGGCATAGATATACAAGAACCATTATTAAATCAACAACTTAATCAATTAACTAGTGATTGAATATTATCCAATCATTCATCTATACTTTCTCAAGTTGATCATAAATCAAGTGTTAAACTTTGAGATAAATTAAAATTATCTTCATCATCTGGTACTCAATCATTATCAGAATCCTTAAACATATTTGACAATGTTTCTTCTGAATAATCTTTTAATGCTTGATTATTTGTCGTAAGATTTTCTATATAATCTGGAATACCATCATTATCAGAATCTAAATTATTTTTTTGTATAGCTTCAGGTAATGGAGTATTATCACAAACAGGATTTTTTATTCATTTATTATATAATCTTGTTGAAACTGATCTAAATATTTCTACTGGCTCACTACAATTTTCTAAACTATCTTTTAGTATAATATCTCAATAAACATCATCTCAATCTTCTCATTTTTCAAATAATCATACTTGCATTTGAGAATATTTAAGAGGTTTTACTACTCATGAATAATTTATAACTATTGATTCATTTGCAGATAATGAAAAATCATCAATTAAAAAATCATAATTGCTATTAGTTCTTTTAATTGCTGCATTTTTAGTATTTGAAATACTTGTTTCTTCAAGAGTAAAATACTCTAAAACATCTTCAATATATGCAACATTATTTAATTTTTTTCAAGATACATTTGTAACTTTTATTTCTACATCAACATAATCTCATTTACTTAAAAATCATCAATTTCTATCTAAGAATATTTTTTCAACTTTTACTCAAGCATTTTCAGAATATTCTCATTTTATAAATGTAGTTTGATTTATTGAATTTGGTAAATTTATTAATTCATCAATACTATTTACATCAGATACATTAAATGATTCATCTGTTGAATATGCAACTTGTTCAAAAATAAAACTATTTACCAACTCTTTATCAGCACTTTCTTTCATTCATGCATCAACTCAGGCATTTAATTTAGAAAGATATTTTTCATTTTCTTCTAAAATGTCTGAATTATCATATAAAGTGTCTACTTGATATAATCAATCAAAATAAACTAAACTTCAATCACTTCTAGGATCAGAATTAAGTGTAATTCAATAATCATCAGTCACTGCTAATTTTGTAAATGTTGGATTAGCTGAAGTTCCTTGTCCATAAAATATATTTATTTCTCAAGCATCATCTAGTGTAACCAAATCATCTATTTTATCATTATCCATATCAAAGCTTTCAGCTCTAATAATTCTTCAATTTAAATTAAATTTATTAGCTAATGAAATTCTAGAAAAATCTTTATTTATATTATTTAATAAATATGGTTTTCAGTCATCTCAAACAAAAAATATATCATCATATGAATCACCTGTAAAATCTCATGTTTTAATTAATTCATTATTTCATAAATCAACTATATGAGCTAAGTCTCAATAATCTAAAAAATTAGAAGAGGTTTCTATATTTTCTAATAATTTTAAATATCAAGAACTTTTTACAAGTAAAATATCTTGTTTTCAATCATTATTATAATCAAAAAGTCTATATCATTCTAGTCAACTTTCATTACTAATTACATCTCAAATTGTAGAATCAAATTGTTTTAATTCATTTGAATTATTAAAATTTTTTCTAATTTTTTTCAAACTAATAACTGGATCTCAGATATTTATTGATGAAAAACTCATAAACTCTTTCAATGATTCTCATACTGTTTTTCAAGATGAAAAAGATAACAAAGTTTTATTTCATCAAGACCATCATAATCATCATACTTCTTTAAAATTTTCATATCATGATAAATTATCTTTTGAAAAAGTATTTAAAGCAGTTTCTGATCAAAATGGATCATTGTAATAAACAACAAGAGATTCATTTTCTCATTTTCAACTAGTATAAGAACCATAAAAAGATGATTCAATATAAACTAAAATTGAATTTTTTGCTGTTTTGATTTTATTATCATAAGCAACTTTATCTCTTGTAATATTAATTTCAGATTCAATAAAATTAAATCATAATATTCAAACTATATTATCACCTATTTTTAAATTTAATTCTAGATTATTTTTAGAGTTAGACAAAACTTCAAATGAAATATTTGATTTTCTAGATATATTTCATTTATCATCAATTTCTAAATAAGTTTTTCATAAATTATCTCTAAAATATAATTTTCAATCTGCAGAATAAAATTTATAATTATCAGATAAATTTTTTCAAAATATAGTTGTTTCTTCATTTGTTAAACAAGATGAAATATCTTGATCACAAACTAATAAATTAGTATTATTATCAAAATTATAATTAATTTCTCATATATGAGTATTTAAAGATGCATTAAATAAATCAATATATAATTTAGAATCATTAAATGAAACATCCATATTTATATCTTGAGATAAATCATTTGGAGAATACATTTTTAAAATACCTCAATTATTAGATATAGAAAAAGTATTATTATGTAAATATGGATTATTAATAACAGAAGTAACAGCAAGTGCTTTACTTTGTTTATCAAAAATTAATGATCAAGCTAAATAATTTTTTTGCTCAATATCTCAATAATTAGCTCATAAAAGAGTAGTATAAATAGAATTATAACTAGATTTTTCTATTTTATCTTTATTCCAAACATAAAAACTTTCTATTTTTGCAGCATTTTCTCAAACTCAAGCTACTTCTAGTTTTCAATTTTCATCTTCAATTAAAAATGAGTTTAATGATAATGATGGATCTGAATTTATCTTAAAATAACCAATTCAAGGATTTACTGTTGAATAAACTTTAAAAGTTGCTTTTCATTCTTTAACAGTATTAGTTTTTTTATCATAACTTATTAAATGTGTATATTCTGGCAATATTTCAATATCAAGTTGAGTAGAAGAGTCAGTAAAAACTAGATTATTATATCTATCTTTTAATTCTACATTAACATTTGAGTAATCTTTTTCATTTGCTTCTAATTTAGATTTAGATAATACTAAATCCATTTTCATAGCTTTTTCTGGTAATATAGTAATTGTTTTTGTTACTATTTCTCATAATCATTCTATTTGTATTTGCACTGGAATATCTTTTCAAGCAGTAGTTTTTGTTGTAAATTCAACAACTCATGCTCAATTTTCAATTTCAAAATATGGTTTTTCTAACTGTAAATAATTTGAATTAGCAGTCATATAAACTCTTGAATTAAAATTATTTATAATTTTTCAAGATTTATCTCTTACTTCAATTTGATATTTATATTTTCATCATCAAACATAAATATCTCATAATAATGATTTTGTTTCAATTTGAAATTCTTCAATAACTGAAAGTTTTTTACTTGTTTTTAATAAAAACTCTCATTTATCATCATATAATGATATATTAATATCATTTTCTCAAAATTTATTTGTAGATTTTAATCTAAAAATTTTATATCATTCATATGTTGTAGTTGTGAAATCAGATTTATCATTATCAACAAAAACTAAAGCGTTTCAATCAACACTCATTTTTAAATCATAAAATTTTCATGAAACAGGATTATCATATTTATCATATATAGTTACAAAGTTTGTTGATACAGCACCTCAGCTTTGTAAAAAATTTGTAGCTAAATTTAAATCCAATTTTTCAGGAGAATTAGGCATTACTTCAAATGTTTTTTCTACATAAGAACCAAAATTATCTTTTACTCTCAATAAATATGTACCTGACTTTTTAATAGTATAAAGAGGCTTAACTCAATTTATACTTGTTAAAGTTGATTCATTTAATAATTTATTATTACTATACAATTCTAATTTAATTGGATATGCATTTTGAACAAAATTTCAATTTTTTGAAATGTTTTCCAATTTAATTACCAATTTTTCAGTAGATGTAGAATTGTTATTTATTAAATTTGATGTTTCTTCAATACTTGAATCAAAACCATCAATTAAATAAATATTTGCCTTATCGCTAGATAAAACTGAAGAATCTCATGCATTTACAATTAATTTAGAATCTTTATTTTCTAAATTATAAGTTGATAAAAATAATCTCTCCCCTCTTACTTCAATTTTTAGAAGATTTGATTCCAAATCAACAGCTAAATCATCATTTTTATCTTTTACTTTTACACTTGCTCTTAAATATACATTTACATCTTTATCTTTTAAAGTAATTCAATATTTTGCAGTTCAAGCAGTTGATCTTACAGCAAAATCTTTAAAATATAAATATTTTGATAATAATGATTTATCATTTTTATATTCATCTTCTATATCATAAAGAATTTTTTTATTTAAATCAGATAAATCCTTTGTTTCATCATTTGCTATTTCAGCTTTAACAATTTCAAAATTTACATTAGTAGAATTTAAAAAAGTTAAATTTTTATCATCACTTCATTTTAAAATAGCTCTTAATTCAACTTGTTTATTATAATAATATTTATTTGAATCTGCTTCTAGTACTATCTTTCATGAAGACAATTTAGTTTCAGTACAATCATTAACACCATTTTTATTTACATCTCAATTACAACTATTTAACTCTTGCTTTTCTTCATTTGATAATAAACTTGGTCAACATGCTCAATCTGAAATAGAAATAGTAGGTGGCATCATATCAGCTAACCGACACATAATTGCAGGAATCCATTCCCATAAAGGTACTCATTCTGGTGGAGCACATTTAAAAATACTTTCATTATTTGTTTTTGAAGTACCTATATTTAATCAAAGTAATTTTGTTGATAAATCTTGATTTTTAGAAATAGTATCAGTATATGGATTTGTATTTTTTGCCTCAGGATCTAGTCAAACAAACATATTTGAAGCATCTCAAGATGATCATAAATATGCAATTTCATATCAAGATTTATTTTTTGGTAAAAAATATTTTTCTTCGTTACTAAATTGATTTGATAAATAATTTTCAAAAACATATCAATATTTTGCAGAAACTGAATTTAGATTATTCCAATATATTGCAAAAACAAGCATATCATAATAACTTAATTCTTTAATTTCTCAATTTAGGGAAATATCTTTATTTCATTTGCTTTGAAGATATTTTTTTAAATCAAAATTAGCACTTGGATAAGAACCTGTTTTTAAATAATTATTTATTTGAGTATTATTTATAAATTTTGATGTTGCAGATGTATTTTTTCATTTATTAGGATTATTATCTGAAATAACTTTATTTATTTCAGCTGATTTTTCATCAAGTAATTTATCTAACTCTAAAGCAACTTTGTCTAAACTAATATCACTTAAATTTTCAAGTTTTAATCTATATAAATATGGATAATTAATTTTTGCATAAGAACCATCAGCTGCTATAAAATCTATATATCTATCTTTGTCTACAGCTAAAGAAGGTGCAATCATAGATTTAACTTGAGCAGATAATTCTGTAGAAGTTGGTGATTTATGTTTAATAAAAGAGTCTACTGTTACATAAGAATATTTATGATTTATCCATTTTGATGCACTACTTGTAGTAACTCACTCTGGAGAAGTTGTTGAATATGCATCACATTCACATGATTCAGCAGAACATGCTGGTTGAATATAATATCTTTTTAATTCATCTAACTCATTTCAATTAAGATAAAAATCATATGTTTCACAAGCATTTATTCAATAACTTGAATTAGAAAAGTTAATATATGTTTGATCAAAAGAAGAAGCATAACTATAAGTTTTGTTTAAGTTAGAATCTGTTATACATTGCCATCAAGGAGTAGAAGTACTCAACGAATTTGTTCAATATGTTGGTAATTTATAAGTATTTTCTAATGTTCCCATTTCTCAAGTTGTAACAATTTCATCTTTATAAGATAATAAATAATTATTATCAGTACAAAAATAAGGAGTTGGTAGCTTAGTTGAGTCAGTAATTTTTTTTGAACCATCAATATCATAAAGTGGCAAAATAGCTCATTTATAATCAGTATTATTATTCAATACAATATTTCATTTTCATGATTCACTTTGATTTAAGTTAAATGGAGAATTTCTTCACCAAAATCATTCTAATGATTTTCAAGATTGTAAATTAGTAAAACATATTGTTCAATATGGCTGAATTGTATTTTTATCAGGTTCAATATTATAAATATTTGTTCATCTATTTGCTTCAACTAATTGTCATGAATTTGATAATGATCATCTATAAAAACTACATTGTTCTGCATTTGTTATAGTTGATGATTTCTTTCAATATAAATAATTTTCATAAATATCTTTTTCTGATGAGGTAATATACTCATAAGTTGTAGGAATTGCAATTTTTCTTGATAATCAATTTGCAACTAAATTATCAATTTGTAATTCCATATCATCGCTCATTTCCTTTATTACTTGATCATTTACAATATCAAGTACACTAATAAAATAAGGAATAAAATCAGCATTTACCTCTTGTCCATAATTATATCTTCAAGCATTGTAAACATTTTGTCTAAGTTCAGAAATAGAACCTTTTGAAAATATTTCTAAAAATTTTTTTACTGAATTATTAATAATATATCTTGATTGAATATCTGGAACATTATTTAAACTCTCATCTACACTCTTAACTAATTTTTCATCAAGTTTTGGATCAACTTTTTTAGCTAAATCCATAAGCATATTAGTAGAATTTCATAATAATTCTTCTTTTAATTTATTTGCAAGCTCTTTTGTATATCTATTATAAACAATATCTTCTTTATTTTCTAAATATCATTTATATCAAACATATGAATTATAATTTATTGCCTCAGATTCTCTAAAACTATCAAAATAAAAAACATATGGCTCATAATTTGAACTTAATCATTCTTCAAGATCTCAATTAATAGAGTTTTTATCTAAATCATATAATCATTCTCAAACATAAAAATCATGATTTTTATCAAAATAATCTTTAAGTGCATCTATATTATCTCACTCATCTCAAGTATTTGGAGATATAACTCAATGCCATACCTCTGGGACTATTCATGAAACATTATCTTTATTGTATTCATAATTTAAAGTTTCTAAATTATATATATATGATTTGTCTTCAAAATCAGTATATGGTAATATTGTCTTTGAAACTTCATTATCTTTATACACTAAAGGAAGTGGTATATTTCAAACAAAAACAGTTCAAATTAATTTAGATTCAAATTTAACATCATTTAAAGATTTATATCATTCAAAATATAAAGATTCATTCATTGATGCAATATCATAACTTGTAGCATCTTTTGGAATAGGCAAAATAACTACTTTAGTATTTTCTAAAGAATTAGTTATATCTTTACTATATCTTTTAAGTTCTGAATCAATATCAGAATAAGTTTCTTCATCAACAATTATAGAAACTAAATCATAATATTCACTTCCAGCAGCCGAGGCTATAAAATCAAAAAATGGTACTCTCAAAGTAATACCTGAAAGCATAGAAAATATTAAAAAACTTGATAAAAATTTTTGAAATTTTGTATATCTCATATTCTAATTTTTAAAGTGAATAAATAAACAAAAAAGAGTTTTTAACATTTTATGAAAAAAACTCTTTTTTACAACATTTTTGTACTATTTTTTTGTACATTTTTAATAATTTTTTATATAATTTTCTTTCCTCACATAAAAGGGATTAAAACTTCAGGGATATTTACATCACCAGATGCTGTTTGATAATTTTCAATTATAGCAATTAAACATCTTCAAATAGCTGAAACTGTACCATTCAAAGTATGAACATATTGTAAATCTCAATTTGAATCTCTATATTTTATTCAAAGTCTTCTTGATTGAAATTCTCAAACATTACTACAACTTGTAACCTCTCTATACTTTTTTTGCCCTGGCATCCAAGCTTCTAAATCGTATTTTTTCATAGCTGGATTACCTAAATCTCAACTACAAATATTCATTTTATTATATGGAATACCTAATTCTTGCCGAACTTCTTCTTCAACTCCTACCATAAAATCATGCATAGTTTTACTTTCATCATTTTTACAAAAAACAACCATTTCAACCTTATCAAATTGATGTCATCTAAGTATTCCTCTAGTATCTTTTCAAGCACTTCAAGCTTCTCTTCTAAAACAAGGACTATATGCAACATACATTTTTGGTTTTTCTAAATCAAGTGTTTCATTGCAATGATAACTTGTAACTGGGACTTCTGAAGTTCAAACTAAAAATAAATCATCTTCTCATGGATTTACACTATAAATACCATCTTCTCAAGCTGGAAAAAATCAAGTACCAAACATAGCCTGTTCTCTAACTAAAACTGGTGGCAATATTGGTTCAAAACCTTTTGATATAAGTTTTGAAACTACATAGTTTATAATAGCAAATTGTAATAAAACTAAGTCTCATTTTAAATACCAAAAACGAGCTCATGAAACCTCACTTCATTTTTCTACATCTATCCAACCTTTTTTTTCTCAAATTTCCCAGTGTTCTTTTGCTTCAAAATCAAATTTAGTAGGCTCTAAAAATGTTTTTTCAATAGTATTTCATTCATCAGTATCTCAAATAGCAGCAGTTTCATCTAGTAAATTTGGTATTCTATAATATAAAACTTTCCAAGATTCTTCGACTTCTTTTTGTTTTTCTTCAAGTATAGATAATTCATCTCAAACCTTTTTCATTTCAGCGATTTTTGATGGTCTTTCTTCATTACTTAATGTAGGAATTTCCTTACTTACTTTATTCTTCAAAGCTCTTAATTCATCTACTTTTATAATCAAATCTAATTTTTCTCTGTCAATTTCTAAAAACTCATTCAAATCTAATTTTAAATTTCTTTTTTTAATAACATCTTTTACTAAATCTGGGTTATTTCTTATGATTTTAATATCTAACATTTGCCTTAATTACTAATTAAATTAGTGTAATTATAGAGAAAAAAAGAAAAAATCAAACAAAAAAACCAAAGAATAAATTCTTTGGTTTTTTTGTTTTATAAATATTTTTTCATCATAATCTTAGCTTCTCGATCCATTGTTCTTTCTTTTAAAGTTTGCTTTTTATCATAATTTTTCTTTCATTTTGCTAATCATACTCTCAATTTAATCAAACTTCAAACAAAATATAATTCAAGTGGAATTATAGAAAAACCAGGCTCTTTTGATTTTCAAGAAAGATAAATTATATCTTTTTTGTGTAAAAAAACTTTTCTTATTCTATCTGTTTCAACTCATTGTTTATTTGACAAAGTTTTCCATGCAGATACATGCATTCATTTGACAAAAAGCTCATTATTTACAACAATAATATAAGATCATTTTAAGTTTACATGACCATTTCTAATACTTTTAACTTCATATCATTTAAGTTCTAATGCAGATTCATAAGTATTTAAAACTTCATAGTCAAAAAAAGCTTTTTTATTTTTTGTTATAAAATCATTTTTTAAATTTTTATTCATTTTTTCAAAATATATTATATTGATTTTCTAAGATATATTTTTCACTTTCTCATTTGAAATACCAATTCCATTTCATATATTCATCAACAGAATATGGAATTTTTCTAGTATCAATATAAGGATTTTTTCTTACTTCTATATGTAAGTGATAATCTGTATAATTTTTATCTGGAACTCATGTTATTCAAACAGTTCAAAGAGCTTGTCATTTAAAAACAACATCTCAAACTTTAATATTTGAATAAACTTCATTTAAATGAGAATAAAATGCAACATCTCATTTCATAGTTTTTACCCAAACTTGTTTTCCTCTAAGTATATCTAGATTTTTAATTCTATCTGCCTGAGTCAATTCTCAGGTTGTTTTAAGTTTATCTAAATCAACAAAATCAAATTTATCAACAACTCTAATAACCAATCAATAATCAAGTGAAACAACTGTTTCTCAAAAATTTGTATCAAAATCCCATCATTCATGTACTCAATTTGTATATGATTCTCTATAAGGTCTTCAAGCATTTGGTAGCTTACTTGGAACTGTAGTTAAAGAAGATCATTTTATAGGAGTAATATATTTTTCTTCTCTTTTTTTAACTAAATCATAAATAAATTCTCTTAGATATTTTAGTTCTTGTAATTTTCTATTTTCTCTCAAAAAATCATATTTACTTAAATGAATTGATTTATTATAAGTTTCAAATGATTTTAAGTTCAATATTTTTGCATCAATATTTGATAAATATTTTTTTAATTTCAAATCAGAATAATCCAAATAAGTTGAATATAATGAATAATTTGATGCAATATTAAGTATAGTTTCCAAATTTAAATCTCAAGAAGAAAATGTTGTTTTAATATTTTGTTTTGTACATTTTTCTTGAGTAAGAAATACCTCAAAAATATAATAATTTGAAGTTTTTTCAATGATTTTACCTGAAACACCACATTCTCAAGAAATAGAAATATTATCCAAATTTTCTTTTGTTTTTATTAGAATTTTTGTTTTATTTAAACCAAAACTATCTAAAAATATATTGTCTGATAATTTAAATTCAATTTCTCACAAATTTCATGCAAAAACTAGAGAATATCAAAATCAAATACTGAAAAAAGAAACAAGTAATATCCAAAATGAAATAATTTTTTTATTCATAAGGGGTAATTTTTTAATTTAATGTGAAATAATTATATTAAAATTTAATTATTTTCAAGTTTTAATTCTACAAGAAGAATCATTTAAAATAGGTCTAAAAATTTTTACATTTAAAAACCCCTTTGCTTTCATAGCAACAGCCTGATTTTTTGAAATCATTCATTTATTACAATAAAACAAATATGTTTTATTTTGGTCAAGTTTTTCAAATTCAAATGGTAAATCAAAAAATGGTATTTTTAATATTATTTGTCATTCTACATTAAGAGGGCTTTCTTGAGATTTTAGCTCTTCTCTAACATCAATAATAATTTCATTTTCTCAAACAATAGAAACTATATCAATTTGCATATCTCATTCTTTTTCTATTTCTAAAACCTCATCAATAAATTGAATTTTTTTATTATTTATAGCTTTTTCAAGTAAAGAATAATCAAAATTTTTCTCCTCATCTAAAATCTGTTCAAGCTTTGCTCAAGTTGCAGGCTTATCAGATATTACTCAACAATACTCTGGCATATTACAAGCTGAATTATATGTTCATATTTTCATACTTAAATCAATAATTTCTTGTTTATTATATGAAATCAATGGTCTAAGAACCAAAGTTTCACTTGCTTTATCAATAACAAACATATTTTTTAAAGTTTGACTCGAAACTTGTCATAAACTATCCCCCTTAATTATTGCATAATACTCGTTTTCTTTTGCTAAAATATCAGCAACCATTAAAAATAATCTTTTAAGAATAATTCATCTAAATCTATGATTTATATCTTTCACAAGATGATTTATAATTTCCTCAAAATTAACAGTAATAAATTTAGCTTTATATCCTGAAGAAAAATTTTGCCGAAGATAATTTGATACTTCTTTTACTCATAATTCATGAGCAATTCAACCTAAATTAAAGAAAAGGTAATCCACTTTACATCATCTTTTCATCATAGAATAAGTTGATACTCCTGAATCAAATCAACCTGAAACTAAACTTATAACTTTATCTTGTGTTCAAACAGGATATCATCCTATTCAAAAATATTTAGATTTAACTAAATAAAATTTATTATCTTTTATTTCTATATTTATAGTTACATCTGGGTTTTTAAGACTTACTTTAGAATTTGATGCTCTTTTTAAAAGTCATCATCATAAATATCTTTCTGCATCTGTTGACTTAAAACTATGATCTCAAGTTCTTTTTACCCTAACAACAAAAGATTTTCATATTATACTATCTAGGTAGAAATCGCTAGCTTTTTCAAATATTTCACTTATATCATTAAAATCATATTCAACAACTTCTAAAAAACTCTCTATTCATGGCATTCTAGAAAGTGTTTTAATTAAATTATTAAATTGAAAATTTGATAATTGATTTCAAATAGTTATTTCTTGTCTATCCCGAAAAAATCTAGCTTTTATATTTGAATCAATTTTTTTAAATGCAAGATTACAATTTGTTTGAAGAAAACTTAAATATTTTTTTCTAACTGGCTTAGATTTTATAAGTATTTCAGAGAATGGTTTCACTATAAATTTCATATTATTCTTTTATCATCATTAAAATTCAGTCATCAGGATCTATAGGTAAAATATTGTATTTAATTTTATTTTCATCTAAATATGTCCATAAAGTAGGCATTTTATCATGAAATTTTAATACATCATCAATTATAATAATTGCTCACGATTTTGCTTTTGGTAAACATAAATTTAAAAAATCTGCACTTCTTTTTTTCATACCATCAATAAAAATAAAATCAAAAAAATCATCTTGAAGCTTCGGTATTTCATCAAGAGCGTTTCATAATATTGAAGTAATAATATGGTCAACTTTTGCAATTTTAAAGTTTTCCAAAGCTTCACCTTGAGATTTAGGAGAAAAATCTATTGTAACTAAATGACCATTATTTTTTTCAAGCTCAATTGCAAAATTTATACCACTAAATCAATTAGCAGTTCAAATTTCAAGCATATTTTTTGTTTTTGATATTTTAATCAAATCCACAAGAAATTTAGCATTAGTATCGCTTATATTTGGTACTGTATTTTCTATTCAATATTTTCTTAAATCAGTCAAAAATAATTGTCTATCCATATATTTTTTTAAAATAAAATTTGACTTAAGTTATCCATTTTTTATTTTTTTGCAATATTTTACCAAAAAAAATTTGTATTTTTAGTAAATTTTAAATATAATACAAAAGTATTAAATTTAATTAATAATAAATTTGTTTATGAAAAAAAGTTTATACGCTATTGCTTGAGTTGCATTAACAGCTTTAAATCAAGCTAACGCTGCAATTGATCCAGGTACAGTTACTGATGATAGAATAGTTTCAGATGGTACTGCTGATACTGTTGTTCAATGATATATAGCTAATATTTTAGGATTTTTATATTTAGTTGCAGTATTATACTGACTATGGGGATGATTTAACATTTTAACTGCTGGTTGAGATGAAGATAAAGTTAAAACTTGAAAAACTGTTTTCATTAATGCATTAATTTGAATAGTTGTTATATTCTTAGTAGGTACTATTGTAGAATTATTAATAAAAACTATTATCGGTGCAGGTGGTACAGCATAATAAATTTAAAAATGAAAAACTTAAAAAAAATATTATACATAGCAATTTGATATACATTTTTTAGTTTAAATAAAGCTTTTTGAGCATTATTCTGAACTGATAAGATAAATACATGATTGATGTGAGATACAGATAATGTTGATGTTGTTATTCAAGATTATACTGCTTACTTATTATGATTTTTATATTTAGTTGCTGTTATCTACTGACTATATGGTTGATTTAAAATATTAACTGCAGGAGAAGATGATGATCAAGTAAAAACTTGAAAAACAATTATTATTCAAGCTCTTATCTGAATAGTTATAATATTTTTAGCAGGACCTATTGTAAATTTCTTTTTATGAAATTGAGGTAGTAATACTGGTATAATTTGAGAATAAAAAATAATCCTTTAAAAAGGATTATTTTTTTGTTTAAAAAAACTAGAAATAAGCTAATTTTTGCATATAATCAAACATATTTTTATTATTTTTATAAAAAAGAATGTACAACCATAAAGAAATAGAAGCAAAATGGCAAGCTTATTGGGAAGAAAATAAAACATTTAAAGTGAAAAACCCTTCTACAGATGAACTTACGAAAGGGCAAGCAAAACCAAAATATTATACACTAGATATGTTCCCTTACCCTTCTGGAGCTGGTCTTCATGTATGACATCCAGAATGAATGACAGCAAATGATATAGTTGCTAGATATAAAAATGCTTGTGGTTACAATGTACTTCATCCAATGTGATGGGACGCTTTTTGATTACCTGCTGAAAATTATGCTATAAAAACTGGAACTCATCCTAGAATTACAACAGATGAAAATATAAAAACATTTAAATCTCAAATCAAAAAATTGGGATTTTCTTATGATTGGGATAGAGAAATAGATACAACTGATCCAAAATATTATAAATGGACTCAATGGATATTTTTAAAATTATTTGAAAAAGGTCTAGCATATGAACAAGATTTGCCTATAAATTATTGTCCATCTTGCAAAACTTGACTAGCTAATGAGGAAGTATTAAATGACTTTACTTGTGATAGATGTGGTACAAAAGTAGAAAAGAAAAAAATCAGACAATGGGTTTTAGGTATAACTAA
>CALMDL010000267.1 GCA_937864995.1 uncultured Candidatus Altimarinota bacterium
GATATCTTTTTTTCTTTTTCAACTTCTATTAAATCAATTAATTCTTGTTTTCTTGATTCAGATGAATTAGACTTTTTTAATTCAAAATTTAATTCTTCTATTCTTTTATCTATTTCTTTTATTTCTTGTAAATTTGAAGCTTCTATATCAAATTTTGATTTTAATTCAATTTCTTTTTCTTTTAATAAATTCAATTTTAAATCATCTTCTATTTCACTTTTTGTTTTTCATTCAGGAATATATTCTTGAATTATTCATTTATTAATTGAATCATCTATAGAATTTTTTGTTAAAAAACTACATTTTTGAACCAAAAATTTATCATTTCATTTTTTAAATCATTTTGTAATTGTATCCAAAAAGTTTTTATACGGAATTTTTCATCAATCTTTTGATAAAAAATTGATAGATCAAAAACCTGAATCAACCATAGATAATGAATAATCTCAATTTTCTAATTTAGTAATTTTGAAAAATTGTTTAGTTATATCTTTATCCATTTTTTCATCAGCCTCAAGATACAAATCTAATACTATATAATTTCATTCTTTAAAATTTTCAAGTCAAGTAACATTATCAAGTTCAGATAATTTATTTTTAAATCAATCAAATCATTCTCAAAAATCATTTTTTGATTCTTTATTAAATGACTCTTCTAATAAACTATTATAAGATTCAACAAAATCACTTAAGTCGTTATTATCAATCAATTCTTCCAATTTAGTATCATCAAAAATATCATCATAAATCAATTTATGACTAGATATTTTAATATTATTTTCATTTATCAAAGATAATAATTTTTCTTTATCAGTATCAATATCTAATAAATTATTATCTTTTAAGAAAAGATTTATAATATCATTTTTATATTCAGATATTTTATTATCAGTTAAATCTCAATATAAATTTAACTTTCTAATATCTGATAATGAAATACTAGGTATAAAATATGATACTATTTCCTTTTTTTGATCTAAATTAAAAATTCAAACATCAAACAATTCATCCAAAATGAAAACATCTATTTTTCTAAGAGTTCAATCATTATTAAAAATTTTCATTATAGCATCTTTTTTTTCTTGAGAAAATTCTGTATATCATGACAATATATCAAATTTTAAGAAAAAGCCTTTTATAGCATCTTGTTTTTTTACTATATTTGGAAATATATTTTTAACAAAAATTGATCTATATGAATCTTTTTTTAAATATTTATTAATATCAGAATCTTTTAAATTATATAATTTATCATCAAGTAATTTTAATGAATTTTTTGAAATATCATAATCACTCAAAATCTTATCTTTTAAATTATTTCTAGAATTTTCTAATTCTAAAAATTTAGACAATGTTTTTTTTCTGAAATCAAAAACATTTATTTTATCTAAATCTAAACGACTTATTCAAGATGAAAATTCTTCACTTTTTGTAGCCAAAAATAACTCTAAATGTTTTTTAATATCTGGAGTTAATTCTTCTGATTTAAAAATAGAGTTCAATCTACTATTCTTTTCATCTCAATTAAAATATGAATTTGAAAAATCTGTGATAAATTTATTAAATAGTGATTCTTTTTTTTGATTAGATAATTCTACTCAAGATTCAGCATTTTGTTTATTATTTAAATCAGACATAAATAATTATTTAAAAAATATTTTATTTATTATAGCATAAAATTTAATTAAAAACAAGAAAAATAAATAATTATTTTAATAATATTGACAAAATATTTTAATTATTTAAAATAAATAATGTGTTAATTGTTTAAAAAAGGAGTGAAAAATGCTTATATTCTCAATAGTAATAGGAACTATTCTATTATTAATAGGACTTCTAAAATCAAGTTCCAATAATAGTAGTTCAAATGAAACATCTAAAGAGAAATGTCCCAAATGTGGAAGTAACAGCTATAAAGTAATTAATGGATATAACATTGAACATAACTGTGATAATTGTGGGTATACTCACACAATTTGGGGTTAAAAACTAAAAATGCTAATTTTTAATTAGCATTTTTTATTTTACTTTTCCATTTTATTAACTAATATTTTAATATTATAAAATAAACTTTAAAAAATGATTTTTTTGTGAATATTTGTTGCAATTATTATATTTTCAATAGTTGTTTTAGTACATGAATGGTGACATTTTGCTGCTGCTAGAAAATTTTGAGTTAGAGTTGAAGAATTTTGACTTGGAATACCTCCTCGCGCCAGGAAACTATTTACTGATAAAAAATGAACATTATATAGTTTAAATTGGCTTCCATTATGATGATTTGTAAAATTAACTTGAGAAAATCCTCATACTTTTTTAGTATTTGATGAAAATAAAAAACTATATAATAATGAAAATTTAGAAAAAGATATAAAAGCAAAAAAAGATATATTTTTTAAATCTGGAGAAAAAATTTGAAAACAAGAAAAGCAAGAGATTTTAAAATTACTTGAAGAAAATGATGCTAAATATAATCTAGCAAACAAAACAAGTTTAGAGCAAGCTATAATTATATTAGCTTGAATATTTATGAACTTTGTTTTAGCATTTTTTATATTTTTTGTACTTTTTTTAATTTGAATAAAACCAATTTGAATTAATGATAAAATAGAAACAAATTTAGAATTAAAAATAATCCCTACAAAAGAACAAGCAATAGAATCTTGATTAATTATAAAAAATCCTTGAGTTGTACTATACCCTATAGCATGAAGTATAGCTGAAAAATCAAATTTAAAAGAGTGAGATAAATTATATCAAATATACACTTGTAAAAGTAAAATGCTTGATTATGTAAATTGTGAATGATGAGAATTAGCTGAAATAATTGAAGTAAATAATCCAGATGATGTAATAAAAACAATAGATAAAAATAAATGAAATGATATAGCTTTTTATATAAATGCTTGATTTTTAAATGATGAAGAAAAAAAAATATTTTGAGATGAATGAATGGTTTGATGAAGTTTTGTAAAAATTAGCGTACCTAATGAATGAAAAATATGAAGTTATTTATGAGAAAATATAGAAATAAATAATGATTATTTAATAAAATATGATTTTTTAAACTCTGCTAAATATGCTTTTATAGAAACAAAAAATCAAATTTTATTAACATTTAAATGAATCTGAATTTTAGTTAAAAAAATATTTAACCCTGAAACTCCAGTTGAAAGAAAAGAAGCTATAGAAAGCTTAAGTTGACCTATATGAATAGTAGATTTTATAAATAATTCTCTAAGTGCTTGATTTATTTTTATGGTTATTATTTGAGCTATAATATCTATAAATTTATGAGTATTCAATCTACTTCCAATTCCAGCATTAGATGGTTGAAGATTTATTTTTATTACAATAAATTCAATTATAAAAAAAATATTTTGAAAGAAAATGATAAGCGAAAAAAGTGAAGCAATTCTACATTTTACATTTTTTATTCTATTAATTGCATTAAGTTTAATAATAGCGTATAATGATTTAAATAAAATATTTGCTAATTAAGTAAGTTATGAATGAAAAACTTATAGAAAATGCTAAAAAATATGTAAATAAACTATTAATGCCTTTGGAAAACCATTATTACCATAGTTATGAACATTCTATTGATGTTATGACTAGGGCTGTTTATCTAGCAAGAAAAGAATGATTATCTGAATCAGATACAGAAATATTAGCAATATCTGCTTTATTTCATGATACTTGATTTGTAATTCAATATGATAAAAATGAACCATTTTGAGCAAAAATAGCTAAAAATTATCTAAAAAGCATACTTTATCCTGATGAAAAAATTGAACTTATACAAAATATAATATTAGCAACAGATCCTGCATATAAAAATCCAAAAAATTATTATGAAGAAATAATAAAAGATGCAGATATGGATAATCTTGGAAGAGATGATTTTATGAAAAAAAATAATGATATAAAAAAAGAGCTTGAAATAGTTAAAAATATAAAAATTAAAGATCCTGAATGGAAACATGCATCTGTTGAATTATTAAAAGAATATAAATATAAAACTTTATCTCAAAAAATGGAAAGAGATAAGAAAAAAGTTGAAAATTTAAAAAAAATGATACATGAATTAGAAGAAGACTGAATTTTATAGTCTTCTTTTTATTTGCTTTTTTATAAAAAAAACCTAATATTTTGCCTGATTTTTACAAAAGTAATATAAAAATAATGTTTGATTTTAAATTTAATCTAGAAAATACAGATTGATTTGCAAGAGCTTGAGAATTTTTTACTGAACATGGTAGTTTTAAAACTCCTGTTTTTATGCCTGTTTGAACAAAAACAAGTGTAAAATGAATCCATAGAGAAGAACTTGATGAAATGTGAGCAGAAATTATTTTAAACAATACTTATCACCTATTTCTTAGACCTGGAGACTTAACTCTAAAAGAATTTTGATGAGCTCATAAATTTCAAAATTATAACAAACCTATACTTACTGATTCTGGTTGATTTCAAGTATTTTCACTTTGAAATCTAAGACCAACTACTGAACTAAAACCATGAGAAAAAAAACAATCTCTTGTTAAGATAACTGAAGAATGAGTACATTTTAGAAGTTTTATTGATGGAAGTAAACATTATTTTGATGCAGAAAGTGTTATGGATATTCAAAGTAATATTTGAGCAGATATAATAATGGCTTTTGATGAATGTGCCCCTTGAAAATCAAGTAAAGAATATGCTAGAAAAGCAATGGAAAGAACTCATAGATGGGCAGTTAGATGTGTAAAAAAATGGAAAGAAAACAATGAAAAAAGAAGAAATGAATGAACTTATGAACAAGCTCTATTCCCTATTGTTCAATGAGTAAATTATGCAGACTTAAGAGAAGAAAGTGCAAAATTTATGGCCTCTCTTAGTACTCCTTGAGTTGCTATTTGAGGATTATCAGTTTGAGAACCAAAATTAGAAATGTATAAAACACTTGATGTTGTTAAAAATTTCCTGCCAACAAATAAACCAAGATACCTTATGTGAGTTTGAACTCCAGAAGATTTAATAGAATGAATTTATAGAGGTATGGATATGTTTGATTGTGTTTTACCTACAAGACTAGGTAGGCATTGAGTAGCATTTACTTATACTTGAAATTTAAAAATAACAAACTTAAAATTTAGACTTGATAAAACACCTCTTGATCCTGATTGTAAATGTAAAGTTTGTAGAAATTATAGTAAATGATACCTAAGACACTTAATACAAGAAGATGAAATGCTTGGTATGCAATTACTTAGCTATCACAACCTTCATTTTTTAATTCATTTGGCTAAAAATGCAAGAGTCGCAATACTAGAAAATAAATATGAAGAATTTAGAAATAAATTTTGGGAAAGATATCCAAAGGATGTATTAAAAAAATAAATAAAAGCTTTGCCTTTTATTTATTTTTTTATATAATCACTATAGT
>CALMDL010000268.1 GCA_937864995.1 uncultured Candidatus Altimarinota bacterium
CCTTTGAGAATTGATGCAATGAAAAACCTTAAAAAAAGTTGAAAAGTGGTTTATATAGATATTCCTCTAGAATTAATAATTTCTAGATTAAAAGAAATGAAAACTGATAGAATAATATGAATGTGAAAAATGACTTTAGAGCAAATATTAGAATACAGACATAATTTCTATATGATTACTAAAGATTTTGACTTTATAGTACCAAATTTTGATATAAGAACTTGAAAAACAAAAGAAGAAAGATGTGCTGAAAAAGATATTGTTTTTAATCATTTTATGGAATTTTACAGAGCAAATATATAAAATTAAAATTATATTTTATTATTTTTAAAAAATGATAAAATGAAATTACTAAATAATAATTTTTCAAAATATGAAACAAACTACACTTTGAATAATTTTAAAAGATGGTAAAATTTTTCTATGAGAGAAAAAAAGATGATTTGCAAAATGAGTTTTAAATGGTATATGATGAAAAACAGAAGAAAATGAAAGTATAAAAGATTGTATGATTAGAGAAGCATACGAAGAAATCTGAATTACAATAGAAAAAACTAACTTAGAAGTCATATGAATACTTCATTTTGAATTTAGTGATTTTCCAGATTGGAATCAAGATGTAAATGTTTTTATGATAAATGATTACAGTTGAGAAATAGTAGAAACAGAAGAAATAAAACCATTTTGGTTTGATTTAAATGATATACCTTATGACAAAATGTGGGCTGATGATATATATTGGTTACCTAGAGTTTTAGCTTGAGAAAGAGGTATAGAATACAAATTTTGGTTTGATAAAGACAATTGAAAAATAATCAAACAAGAACAAATTAAATAATAATTTTTTATAAAAAATGGAAATAGAAATTAACAATACTAACTGAAATTTTGAATGCAGAAATATATGAAGAAATATAACTGACCCTGCTGTTTGCTTTAAAGTTTTTAAAAGTATAGAAGAAGTAAAAACTCAATTATGAGATGTAATATCTGATGAAATTAAAAAAAGAGAGTTTTATAGATGAAGTTGTGATGGTTGAATTTGTGAATGATGCACATTAAATTAAAAAATAATAAAACATTATGAAAATAGCTATTTGAACTACTAGAGCGCCAAAAGTTGACTGAATTAAAAAATGAGTATCTGAGTGTCCTTATTTTGATTGAGTAAATGTTGAATATATTTTAGAATCAGTTCCTTCAGATATTTCTGATATGCCTTTAAGTATAGAAGAAACTATGCTATGAGCACAAAATAGAGCTAAGAATCTAAAAAAAGCATGAATTATAGCTGATTTTTATATATGAATTGAATGATGAACAACTGAAATTTGAGATAAAAAATATATAGGTTGAATAGTTTATATAGAGAATAATTCTGGTAAATGACATTATGGCTTTTCCCCAATGATGGAAGTACCAGAAATAGTAGAAAAAATGCTTTATATAGATTGATTAGAGTTATGACCTGTTATGTGAGAATTATCTTGAAAAACTGATCTTAGAAGTGAAAATTGAAGTATGTGAGCATGGAGTAATGATATGTTAACAAGAGAAGCAGAATTTACCAGTGCATTCAAAGCAGCAATTTCCCCTTTTTTCAATGATTATTATAAAATGTAATTAAGCATTTATGAAAAAAATAATTATTTCAATATTTTCAAGTCTTATTTTATTGTTATTTATACCAAATACTTACTCATATGAATTAAGTAGATCTGATATAGTAGCAATAAATAAAATAGTTAGCAAAATAGAAAAAAATGCTAATATTTTATGATTTTATTATAGAGATTTAGTTATTGCTGAAAAAAATGTAG